>JAICXX010000005.1 GCA_025934485.1 Chitinophagaceae bacterium | reverse complement strand
GCAGCGCTAGTCCAGCGTAGAACGCTATCCCTCGAAGCGTTATTTTCTTCCAGAGCCTTACATTTTGGTGAATTTTGCAAACATTTCAAACCGCATGCAGAATCGGAAAGACTGAAGGCGAAGGCCGCCGCATTCAGCGAGCAGTATGGCACATGGCTGGAGCGATCGAAGCATTTTATCAATTGCGCCTGGTATCTCTACCCTCATGCGGATTTCGATCGGGTCCTCACCATTACCAAGAATCTCAGCGTAGGTTTTTATCTCAATGACGTGATGGGCAGGGATGTCTTCAACGCCCTGTCGCCGGAGGAGCAGGCCGCATCACGGAAGATGATCGAAAACATGGCGTTGATCGATGAAACGCTGACGGTTCAGCGTGACGCGCATCCCCTGGAGCATGCGAATGCGGCCGTGCTGAAAGAATTCAGGGACAAATCGCCAAGGGAATGGTTCAGGCGATTTCTCCAACTGTATTCACATCACCTGAACATCACCCATCGCGACCGGAATGTCCAGGCACTGGGTCATGTGCCGGATGTGCAGGAGTACATCGAAAACCGGTGTCATTACGCCGCGGTCCATCACCTGGTCATGTGGGTCGAATACAGCACCGGCGTCTTTTTGGATTGGGAGGAGCTTCTCGGGACCAATGTTTTTCAACGGCTGCAGCGGTTGCATTGGGTCGTGGGCGCATTCCCGGCGCTGGCCAATGACTTTTTTTCCTTCGAGTGGGAGGTGATCGACAATGGTTGTGATTCCAACCTGATCATGGTGATTGCACTCAACCATCCGGAGATGTCGCTGGAGGAGGCTATCGAACGCAGCGCCGATCTTGTAAGGGATATCGTCGTGGAGATCGCCTCTATCATCGGGGCCATCGAGATGGAGCTCGCCGGGATGCGGCCTGTCTATCCGGGGCTGGTATCGGTGCTGGAGACGCATTTAAATGGGCTGAGGGAATTTGTACAGGCGGCCTGGGTCTGGCAGGCATCGAGTAAACGGTACAAGAGGATGGAGAGCTTATGGCGGGAGACCCGGGTTGCGCTGGCTGTGGAAGTTGCGGGGGCTGTCGGGGCTGCAATTGCTGAAACGGCAGGCGCGGTAGTGGAGGGTGTTTAATTTTGCGGCAGCTTCTTCATGTGGAGAAGGATCGCCTTTTTCAGTGCGTTGTGGTCGATGGGCTTTTTTATATAGGTATTGGCTCCGGCTGAAAGCATCTCATCCAGCTTTTGGGAATAGATGTCACCGGTTGCGATGATGATCGGGACATGTCGCAAAGCCGGGTTTTGTTTAAGCAGGCGGATGGTTTCGACGCCATTGAGAACAGGCATATGGCAATCCAGCATGATAATGTCAGGACATTCGTCCTGACATTTCTTTTCGGCAATGTCAAGCAATTCGCGGCCGTTGTCCACTATCGTGAACAGGCAGCCGATGTCTTCGAGGAATCGGGACAGAAGAAATGACGTCAGCTTATCGTCTTCCGCCACCAGGACTTTGATCTTCTCCAGGTCATCGGTGTCCAGGTCCGTTCCGGCGCCACTCGGCAGGTCTCTCGGCTTACCTTCCTGCAACGGCAGGACGATGGAGAACACCGTGAGACCCTGTGGCTGGCTTTGTACACGAACCAGACCGCCCATGAGCTCGACCTTCGTTTTGACGATGTAAAGGCCGAGACCGGACCCCTGAACATGCCCCGTTCGGGAGGTTACGAAGAGATCGAAGACCTCTTTGATACGGGATGGAGGTATCCCATTTCCGTGGTTAGCTACTTTGACCTCCCAAAAATTCTCCTGGGCCGCTACGGTGATCTCGATGGGTGAATTTTCGGCGCCGTATTTGATGGCATTGGATAACAGGTTAGTGAGCACCTGGTTGATATTCAGCGGATCGCCGAATAAAATGGCCGGCATCTTTGGATCGAAGGTTAGCTCGAGGTTCATTTTCGCCCGTTCCGTGATGATGCGATGGACTTCCAGGATCTTCTCGAAGAAGGGTCTAACCCTGAAGGCCTCTTTAACGGTCACGGGTGTCTTTCCCGCCTCGATCTCGGCCAGGTCGAGTACGTTGTTCACGATATTCCTGGCGGTGGAACTGACGGTCCAGCCAATTTCCACGAGGGTCTCGATCTTTGCCAAAGACGGATCCTTTTTTACCTCTTTGCGCAGCAATTGCGAGACATGATGAATGCTGTCCAGTGGAGTCCGCAGCTCATGGGTGATCTGCGCCACGAAGATCCTGATGAGACGATTGGCCCGTTTGAGCTCTTCGTTCGTATCATTGCTCCTCACATAGGGCATGCTCACCAGGATGATGATCCCGGTGATGACGAAGATCACCAGGAGCTGGATCCAATAGGTGAACGTATAGGTAAGGTGGATGGGGACCTGGAAAGGATTTTTATAATACAGGAGCTCGATGATGACAAAATCGACGAAGGCGATGAAGGCGCCCCATTGCCGGAGCTTTTTTTCTTTAAAGATCAGGTATACGACGGCAAACAACAGGATCAGGACGATATCCAGCCTCAACAGCCGGCCCAATAAGATGCTATAATAGACGATCGACACGCATTGCAGGTAATAAAGGACCATTGCAGCTACCCGATATCTTTTGAAATAATTAAAAACCATGACCGAGGCATTGAGAAGGAATTCCAGGGAAAAGGCTATGACCAAACTGGGTTTCCAGTTGAAATAATAGCAGATCAGACCACCGATGGTCAGGATGGCCGAAGCGGTTATCGCACACAGCCAGTTCACAAGGATTACCCGGTCGACATCGCCCTGATCTGCGAGTCCCTGTGTCCCGATGGAAAAAAATTTTATTCTTTTCATATTCCCCGGTATATAAAAAAGAGCCAGCTGACCGTCCAGAGGCCTGAAGATTAATCTCTTGAAAGGTAATTTAATTGAATCCGCAGCCAAAGCCAATTATGCAAAAAGGATTCTCAGAAGGACAAAACGGCACTCTTAAAGGACGAAACTGCCACTTTACTGCAGTTAAGCGGCCTCTCCCTTAACTTACAAAAAATTCTCGAATTAATTCGATCGATGAGCGATAGTGAGGAGGCTATCTTACGAGCTTATACGGTACCCGTGATGCTTTTTTAAGAGTAACCGATTAGTACCGCAACTCCTTTTCCATGACCAAGTTCTTTTTACTTTTGCTTCTTTTCACCAGTGGTCTCACCGCAAGCAGTCAGGTACTGCCTGTAGTACTCAAAGGGCAGATCTTCGCCACCATTGTTCAGGGCCAGATCGATAAGAGGGTGACGTGGAACAGCCCCAAGGTCGCGGGGGAGCAAGGATACCTGAGTTTCGAGTTCCTGTATCCGCGCAATATCGTGCGGGATTCGCAGGAGATCGACTATCATCTCGACATGGAGCATCGACTCTTCCTTAGCTTTTTCAATGCCAAAGAACTGTTGGGTTTGCGTGCCTATGAGGTCGCTTTTCCGATCTCCGGCGGCCATGGAGCGGACACTTACGATATGCGGCTCGAGCCCAATTTCCGGGATATGGAAGAAAGCCCGTTCCTGCGATTGGAGCGGCTGACGCGGGCCATTCCCTATTTCGCCTGGACCAATTATCTGTCGACCTCGCATAGTGACCGGGGTACGGTGATCGTGAATTTAAAGGACATGGATCAATGGACTTCAGAGCTGGGGCGGGAGAATTTTTGCAATGTGCTGGCTTTCGCCGTCTATTACTATGCCTTTAAACAACAGCTGGCAAAGCCTTTGCTGATCATATACCGTGGTCCGGGTGATGTTCTGGAGCGGTATGCCTATCCTGTGGGGACTGATTTCCGAAAATATTTGACCGTATTTAATAACCAGTAAAGGACCAGGTCCTATAAACCTGTGAAGCGTCCTCCCAGATGTTACCAGGGGTTACCTCCCTGGAGTTGGCCTACAGCCATGTCTTTAATAAAAGGCAAAACATAAGGGGGTCAACTACGCTTCCCGACGGTACCGATAGTCGAGCCGGATGAGGCTACCAGTTAACACGCAAAAAAACTATAATCATCATTATTCTTAATCGGTGGTTACTATTTGAATGAAAAGATTTTGACGGTAGCCTCATCTTTTTCTTTTTCGCTGTTTTTTTTGGGATCAAACGACTCCGGCGATCGGCAGTTCCAGTTCTACCCGGGTGCCTTTCCCGGGTTCGCTGGAGAAGCTGAGCTTTCCGCGCAGGACGTCTTCGACGAGATAGCGTGTGACGAGGAGGCCAAGCCCCGTGGGGTTTTTCAGACTGCGGCGTTCCGCGGGTGTGAGCTTAAAGAGGCTTTCCTGCTGTTCCTGCGACATCCCCACTCCGTTATCCGTTATCGAGAGCTGCCAGCATTCTCCGTTTCGTTTAGCCTTTACCAGAATATGACCACCGTGCGCCGAGAAATTGATCGCATTGACGAGAAGGTTTTCGGTGATGTGTTTCAACCGGTGTTCGTCGCTGGTGATGGTTGCAGGGATATCTTCGGCGACGGTAAAATCTATGCGAAGGGCTTTGGGAAGTGCGCGGGTCCGGCCATCGCCGATGGCCGCTGCAAGGAGGCTGCGGAGATTTACGGGTTCACGAATGGTTTCGTGAATGCCTGCATCGAATTTGGTGTATTCGAGAAAATTATTCAGCTTGTATTTATATTCGTCGCAGGCCTCGGTGAGGCGTTCGAGGATGATGATGGGATCTTCCTTTTTTTCGATTGCGAGTCTGAGGATCAGACAGACACTGGAGACGCCGAAGAAATCGCCTTTGATATCGTGGGTGATCTGGCGGATGAAATCGGCCTTACCCGAAGCGGGGGCTTCGTCGGAAGCGGTAGCCGGGCGCGTGCGGTTTTGGAAAAATAATTTCATTGGATCGATTGAGCCTATGAAGGTAACTTTTTGTTGCCGATGGTTGATATACGGAATCTCGAATTAATTCGATTGACGGCCGACGTCAAAATTTTTAAATTAGGTTATGAAGGAACTATTGATCTGCGACGATCATCTGATGATACGGAAGGGGCTGGTAGCTATCTGCCAGACACAGTGGGGTCTAACGTCGATCGACGAGGCTTCGAGCTGTAATGAGCTGATGCGTGCCCTTAAGAGAAAAACCTATACGCATGTGATCATGGACCTGGTGTTGCCGGATGGGGTGACGATGGAGATATTGCCGAATATCAGGGGGCTTTATCCCGAGCTGCATATCCTTGTTTTCAGCATGCAACCATTCGGGATATATCGGGCGGGGCTTGCGCGATATGGGATCACCAGGTTCATGTCGAAGGGAGCGCCTGAACGCGAGACCTTCCGGCAGTTGCAGGACTTTTTATATAACAGTCCGAGCCGGGTTAGTGCGTTGGTCGGACCGGCGGAGAAGACAGCCTTCGACCGATTGACGCCGCGGGAAACGGAGGTGCTGCATTATCTTTTGATGGGGATGGGGAGTGCGGAGATAGGCAATATCCTCAATATGAAACAGAATACGATCTCTACCTTCAAGCGGCGGATCCTGGAGAAGAGCAACACGAAGAATGTATTCGAGTTGAAGGAACTCGCCGCTATTCATAAAGACGTGTTCGAACTCAGTGATGACTTTAGCTGATGTCTGTCCTCCGGCCGTCTATTACGGTAAGGCGACCTGCCTATAAAATATGGACCGCTCCACCTGGAAAGGGGAGCGGTCTGCATGAATAAATCATTTTAACATAATCGGCTCTAGCTTGGCCGCCATATAAGATAACCGCCGCGGGTAGAGCCACTTTGGCTTAATTTAGACACAAACCGAATATAGTATATTTTATTCAAATAAAAAATACGTATCGACCCCTGATGCTTAGATCACGTGTTCGAGGAATTTTTTATTCTTATAGAGTACGGGTATGCAGGCAGCGCTGACACCCAGGATGATGAGGATGCCGCCGTACAAACCGTGATAGCCGCTGTCCATGCGGGCATCGTTGTAGGGATGTCCTGCGAATATTTTATAGGCGAGGAAGATGGTGATGACCAGCATCACAACGCCGAACGCGCCGGCTCCGCCCTTGAAGGATTTGATGAAAAGAAAAAAGACCAGCCCGAGGAGGAGCAACAGGAGGTTCACCACGAAGATGATGGACGAAACGTTGATGAGCTCGGATGGGAAAAAGCCGCTATAGGAACGATAGAAAACATTGTAGGCCAGGCAAATGAGGGTATCGATGATGCCGACGAAAAGGCCCGTCATCATAGCGCTGTAAAATACGTGAAGTTGATCTTTGTTCATTTTTGTTTGGATTTTCGCTGCAATTTACGATCTGTGATGCGTTCTCAATAATTTTCTTCCGTGCGCCAGCAGACGACGGGTGGCGGCAGGGGATTGATATTTTATTTCGTTTTGGCGCTGGTTGCTGTAATAAGACAACAAGCCGGCAGCCGTAATGGTGCCGATGACCTTTTCGCCGTCCTGGGTATCTTTTACTGCCAGGGCGTCGGTGTTGTACTTACCCATGAGCTCGGCGGCCAGGCCGGCATCTTCGCTGGCGTAGATCCAGTGCGCCGGTACCGTTGCTCCGGCCTTTATGGGGGCCATCAGTTGTTTGACCGATGCTATCCGCAGGATATCGGGCTCGTAGGCGTCGGGGGCTTTGACCCCGCGACGCAGGATCTTTTCTGTCATGATACTTCCCTTCATGAGGAAGAAAGATACGAAATAGGCGGCAACACAAGCGCCTAGCAGGGGCAACAGCCCGTGCATCTGGCCTGTGGTCTCGAGGGCGAAGATGATCGAGGTAAGGACGGCGCGGGAGGCGCCGGCGAACATGGCGGCCATGCCGATGAGGGCGGCCGTGGGCAGGTTGATGTCCGAACCCGGGAAATATTTCATTACCAGCATCCCCAGGAGTATGCCGAGGGCGCCGCCGATGGTGAACAAGGGGGCGAGGGTACCACCTGAAGTGCCGCTGCCGAGGCTGATGGACCAGCTGACATATTTCAGGAAGCAAAGCGCGGCGATCACTTTTATGGGGGTGACGCCGGTGAGAATGTGTTGAATGTTGTCATAGCCTACGCCCATGGTATGGGGTGCGAAATAACCTACGACGCCGATGGCGATGGCGCCGATGGCGGGCCACCACATCCAATGTACCGGCAGTTTCTCGAAACCGTCTTCGATCCAGTACACCGATTTCGATACGAATGCGGCGATCACCCCGACGAGTGCGCCGAGCAGGATATAGACGACTATGGCGGTGTCCGTGGGGTTCGGGATGTCCGGCATCGCGAAGACGGGCTGGTGGCCGAAGAGGAGGATATGCATAGCCGCGCCGGTGGTACAGGAGAGGGCGACGGGGATGATAGAACGGGGGGAGAATTCGAATAGCAGCAGTTCTACCGCCAGCAATACGGCGGCGAGGGGGCTGCCGAAGATCGCGGCCATACCGGCGCAGGCGCCGGCGGCGAGGACGATCTTACGTTCGGCGGAAGAGATATGGATCCACTGGCCAGTCCAGGAGCCGAAGGCACCGCCGGTAGCGATGATGGGACCTTCGGCGCCAAAAGGACCACCGGTGCCGATCGAGATGGCAGCCGAAAGGGGTTTTAAAAAGGTGATGGCGGGGGGGATGCGGCTTTCGTCCAGGATGATCTTTTCCATGGCTTCGGGTATTCCATGACCGCCGATGGCCCTGGACCCGAACCGGGCCATGAGGCCGACGAAGAGCGCGCCGATAATAGGAACGGCGATGACGACCAGGCCCAGCTGGTTATCCGCCGGGGAATTCGGTTCGAAAGAGAATTTACCGTAGAATGAAATATTGGTAATCAAGTCAATAAGATACACAAGGGCTTTTGCGACGATGCCGATGATGATCGCATTGCAGACGACCTGGATGCTGAGATAGAATACGCGCTTACCCACCGGGTGAGTATGTCTTTTCGCGTTGATCTGCTCGGGATTGCCCAAAGAGGTGGAGAGGGGTATTGAATGTCCGTTTTTCATTGTTGGATGCAAAGATATTGCATATACAATACTTTTTACGTTATTTTTGTGTAATTCGCACAAAAAATATGATCTGAACAATATATGGAATGTGATCTAACCCGATGTTTTTTATGCCGGAACTGCATGCCGGAATGGCAATCGGTGACGGCGGAGCGTAAGAAGACGCTTTTTTTCAAGAAGGGCAAGGCTTTATTTACCGAAGGGGAGGCCGTGAAAGGCATCTATTTGCTTTATTCGGGGGTGGTAAAGATCCATGCGCCGTGGGTCGACGGCAGGGAGATGATCATCCGGTTTGCACGGGAGGGGGAGATCGCCGGGTACCGGGGATTGGGCGGGAAACCTGCTTATCCCGTGAGTGCCACGGCCTTAGAGGATACAACGGCTTGTTTTATCGACAATGACTTTTTGGAACTGAGTCTCAGGGCGAATCCTTCGCTGACCTATACCATGATGCAACTATATGCGGCTGATCTGCAGAAGGCGGAGCGGCGGCTCCGCGATCTCACGCACCGCGAGGTCAAGGGACGGGTTGCCTGGGCTTTGCTCGATATCCTCGAGGGGTCGGGGACGGCGCCGGATGGGACGCTGGCTTTGAAGCTGACCCGACAGGATCTCGCAGCCTATGCGGGGACGACCTATGAGACTGTCTTTAAGCTGTTTGCCGAGTTGACGTCGGCGGGGATCATCAGGGCGTCGGGGAAGGATATCGAATTGGTGGATCCGGTGAGGTTAGGGGAATTGGCCGGGCAGGGGAACGGGGTTAAAGTATAATCGCTTTTGGGAGCGTCGCAGACGGGGCAGGACCAGTGATCCGGGAGGGCGTCGAAGGGAGTGCCGGGCTGGATATCCTGAGCCGGATCGCCGTATTCCTGGCTATAGGCCGTAAGGCAGTGCATACAATGGAAGGTGTTCTTTTCGGCATCTTGTCCGGATGAAGGCGGGGCGACATTGGGCACGGCGGAGAGGTGTTCGCTTTGGCGGCGGTAGAATTCTTTACAGAGCGAGACGATGTAGGGATACAGGTTTTCTTTCTCGAGGTCTTCGCGATAGAGGACGGTTTCCATAGTATAGGGGTCGAAGTCTGGCGTATGCCAGATGCTGTAGCGATCGAGCTTTTTGGCTTTGGAGTTTTCCGACTTTCGGATGACGATAGAGCCGGGCAAGCCTGAGCCTTGTTGCATTTTGATGGCGAAGGTGAGGCCCTGGGTCCGGACGTCGTCCTGGTCGAGCTGGCGGATCAGGTAGCGTTTGAGTCGCAGGCCTTCCGCGTTGAGGTCTTCGGTTTGCCAGTTGAGTTCATTGCTGGCATGGCGGACATTGATCCGGTATTTTCCGAGGATGTATTCCCAGCGGTTGAGATCTCCTTCTTCGATGCCTTTGATGAGCAGGGATTTCCATGGGGTCGTATATAGCTGACCGATCTTGGTGTGTAAGGCCAGCAGACAGACCTCTTTGAGGAAATCGGGAGCGAAGAGCTCTTCACGCCGGTAGATGCCTAGCCAGTGTTTGGAGCCCGCCAGGTTGAACCCTTCGTAATACGGGACGCCGGTGGATGGGAGGCGGAGCGGCGGGGGCGCCGGGTTGTGGGCGAAGGAGACGGCGACCTGCTCGTATAGTTGGTGAAACCATTGCTCAGGGGCTTTTTGGGCCGCGGCGGCTGGAATGAGCGCTTCTTCGATGAGGCGGCTGATGCGGGGGATGTCGGGGGAATAGATCACCGTCTTCCACTGAAAGAGGCGGTTCGTGCCGGGAAGCCGGACGGTAAGGTGCCAATGGTTATTAAGACTGGAGGAAATGAAGTTGAGATGGCCCGTGAAGAATGGAACGAAGGACTGACCGTCCTCGACCAAATTGATCTTTAGCCGGGGGCGGAAGTCGAAGCCTTCGAGGATGTCCTTGTAAAGTCCTTCGCTGAGCCATGCGGACCGGCCGAAGACGCCTTCCGACACATAGGAGCTGATGATATTGGGGTAGCATTCTTTTTCCGTTTCATAAAAGATACCGGCGTTGTCGAGCTCGCGAAGAAAAGCTTCGCCAAACCGATCGGCCACCTTGCAAAACAGCTGTTGGCGGGCGCCGAATTGCATGTCCTCGACGCGGGCGCGGGTTGCGGCGTCGGCTATGGCATGGAGGTCACCCGCGGCGACGATGCCGCCGGGCAGGTTTATTTTTATGATGTAATTCTTTTTAAACATAGGATGGTTGTTGTGCGGCTGCGATGGGGGCCCCGGCGAGGGCTTCTTCGAGAATGCGTTTTACTTCGGGTTTGCAACTGCCGCAACCCGAGCCGGCACCGGTAAGCGAACACAGCGTGGCCAGATCGGAGCAGCCGCCGGCGATCTTTTGTTCAAGGTTGCCGATACCGACGTTGCTGCATGAACACACCAGCTTGCCCAGGACCGGCTCCGTTTTTGCGCCACTACGAAGGAGCTGTAGCCGTTTTTCGCTGAGCTCGGTGCGGTTCGTGATCCACTCTTTGAACTCACGAAATTCCTCTTTGTCGCCTACCAGGATAGCACCTACGAGCCGGTCCTGATGAATGATGCATTTCTTATAATATCGACGGGCCTTGTCGATGAACACGATCTCTTCGTATTCCTTTTGATTCGGACAATCGGGTATTCCGATGGAGCAGAGGTCGAAGCCATGGATCTTGATGATGTTCATGGGCACCGTACCCTTGTAGATACTTGCGATGTCGCCATGGAGGAAGCGGGCCAGAACGGCGGCCTGTTGTTCCGCCGCGGCGGTGAAGCCAAAGAGGTTTCCCTGGAATTCGGCGATCTCGCCGATCGCGTGGATATCCGGGTCGCTGGTCCGGAGATAGGCGTCGACGACGAGGCCGCGGCGATGTTCCAGTCCGGCGGTTTTCGCGATCTCGATGTTGGGCACCGTACCAATGGCGAAGACGAGGGCGTCACAGTCGATCACGCGACCGCTGCGCAGACGGATGCCGGTGAGCTTCGTTTGGCCATAAAAGAGCTGGACCTCGTCGGAGTAGTAGATCGCGCAGCCCTGGTCCACCATCTCATCGTGCAGGAGCTGGCTGGCCAGGTTGTCGAGCTGGCGGTCCAGGAATCTTGAACTCCGGTGGATAATGGAAACGTCGATATCCATTTCACGCAGCGAAGCCGCCAGTTCCAATCCCAGCAAGCCACCGCCGACGATGACCGCATGTCCGTGGGGGCGAATCTGTTTTTTAAAGCGATCGGCATCGAACCTTGTTCTCAGGGTGAAGATGCCTTCCAGCGGTGGCAGCTGTTTGGGTAACGCGGCCCTGCTGCCGGTAGCGAGGATGAGCGTATCGTAATGCGTTTG
This sequence comes from Chitinophagaceae bacterium, assembly GCA_025934485.1. Classification (GTDB taxonomy): domain Bacteria; phylum Bacteroidota; class Bacteroidia; order Chitinophagales; family Chitinophagaceae; genus Puia. The sequence continues at coordinate 83,554 of JAICXX010000005.1, read as the reverse complement.
GCGGCCGGTGGAATCGGTGACGAGTTTTGCTTCGCGGTCGATATGGGTGATGCTTACGCCGCGATGCAATTGGATCGAGTGCTCGAGCTCTTCATCGTCTGTCATCCTTATCAGTTGGTCCCAGGACTGTGTGCCGCTGATATAATCGGGTAGTTGTACGCGGTTGTAGAAAGGGAGGTCCTCTTTGCTGAAGATGATGATGTCGTCGTCCTGGTTCAGGGCGCGATAGCTGCGAACGAAGCCATGTGCACCGGCCCCCGCGCCCACGATGACAATGGTCTCTTTTTTCTTTTTGTATTTGCTGACGCGGATGGCACAGAATTTAAAGTCGGGTTCTTTGGAAATCCTGTCGACGAGATTGTTGGTAAGGTTGTTGGCGCGGTTGAGATCGCTGCCCGCTACCCTACCCCAGTGCATGGGAAGGAAGGCCGTTCCTTTGCGGATGTTGTCGGTGATCTGCACCGGCACGCGGACGTCGCCCCTACGGGATTGTACTACTATAATGTCCCCGTCCGCGATGTCCTGCGCTTTCGCATCCTCGGGATGCAGCTGCAGGGTGGATTGAGGGATATGTTGCCGGAGCTTACCCACTTTTCCCGTCTTAGTCATCGTATGCCACTGATCGCGGATACGCCCGGTGGTGAGGACCAGCGGATAATCGCCATCGGGGAGCTCGCTACGCATTTCGTCCGGGGGGGCATGGAACCAGGCTCTTTTGGAAGGCGTAAGGAATTGCAGGTCGGTGAATAATCTTGGTGTGCCGTGATCTCTGGTGCCTTGCGGGTAGGGCCATTGTGCCGAACGTTTTTTCTTTAAGATATCGTAATCGAGGCCGCTGATATCTATAGAGGTGCCTGCGGTGAGCAGAGCATGTTCGCGGAAGATGGCGGCGGCGTCTTTATAATCGAAGCCGGGGAAACCCATTTTGGTGGCGAGGCGGCAGAGGATAGCCGCATCGGGCAGAGCTTCACCGGGCGGGTCGACGATGCGATCGAGGAGGCTGATGCGCCGTTCACTGTTTGTCATCGTGCCCTGTTTCTCCGTCCAGGCAGCGGCGGGGAGGATGAGGTCGGCATAGCCGAGGGTCTCGGGTTTGTCGCTTACGTCCTGTACGACGACGAAACGCGCCTTTTTTAGCGCGGCCTCGGCCTGGCGGATATCGGGCAGGCTTACCAGGGGGTTGGTGCCGATGATCCAGATGGCTTTGAGACGACCGTCGTTGATGGCTTCGAACATTTCGGTGGCCGTGAGACCCGGGTTTGGCGAGATAGGACCGCTCCCCCAGTAGGTTTGGACGGCGTGCCGGTGTTCAGGGTTTGACAGGTCACGGTGTGCGGGGAGCAGGTTGGCGAGACCGCCGGTTTCGCGGCCGCCCATGGCGTTGGGCTGACCCGTCAGAGAAAAGGGGCCGGCGCCGGGTTTGCCGATCTGTCCCGTGAGCAGGTGAAGGTCGATGAGCGAAAGGACTTTAGTGACGCCGGTGGCGCTTTGGTTGAGGCCCATGGTCCACATGCTGAGATAAGCATTTGCTTCGCCGATCCATTTCGCGGCCTTTTGGATGTCTTTTATCTCGAGACCACAGATCGCGGCCGCTTCTTCGATGGTTTTTTCGAATACTCTCGTTTTATAGGATTCGAATCCTTCCGTGTGGTTTTTGATGAAGTCTGGATGGAGATCGCCGTTTTCGATGAGCAGGCGACCGATGGCATAGTGCAATGTCGTATCCGTACCGGGGCGGAGCTGAAGATGCAAGTCGGCGAAGGCGCAGCTATCGGTACGGCGAGGGTCGGCTACGATGATCTTTATCTCCGGGTGCGCGGCTTTGTGCGCCTCTACGCGTCGCCAGAGGATGGGGTGACACCAGGCGGGGTTGGCGCCGGTGACGAAGAAACAATCGGCGAGCTCGACGTCGGCATAGGATACCGGAACGCTATCTTCACCCAGCGCCAGCTTATGCGCCGCGACGGCGGTGCTCATACAAAGACGGGAATTGCTGTCGACGTTGTTAGTACCGATAAACCCTTTGACCAGCTTGTTAACCACATAGTACTCTTCCGTGAGGCACTGACCTGACACGTAGAAGCCGATACTGTCGGGGCCGAATTTTTTGATCAGGGAGGTGAGGACGGCAGCGGCACGATCGAGGGCCGTGTCCCAGCTGACCCTTTGCAGGGGCATGTTGCGGTTGGCGCGCATCTGGGGATAGAGCAGGCGATCGTGCCGGTCGTTGACCGTGTGGTGGAGGTTGAGTCCTTTGCTGCACAGCGTGCCGCGGTTCACGGGGTAGTCGGGTGTGCCTTCGACGGTGATTCGACCCTTACGGTCTTTAAGGACGGTGATACCGCAGCCTACGCCGCAGTAGCAGCAGGTCGAATGGAATTGTTCGGTATGGCGGTGCGCATTGTGCATATCAGGTGGTGGCAAGCGCCGGATCTTTGGCTGGTTCGACCGGTGCGGTTGCGTGTTTTCCGGCCGGGCGCCAGCGGGTGATGGCCATGACTCCGGCCACGATGAGTACGGTGATAGCGATATAAGTGAATGCCTGCGTATAGGTAATGGATTCGGAGCGGAACAGGAAGCCGAAGAGCATGCCGCCGAGGTTACCGCCTGCTCCCACCACCCCGCTGATGAGGCCTACGTTCTTTTCGTTGACGAAGGGGACGATGCCATAGACGGCGCCGTTAGCCATCTTCAGAAAGAGGGCAAAGGTGAGCATGCAGGCGATGGCGATGCCGAAGGCTGGTGCATGTGCGAAGGCGAGGAGGCCGATGCCTTCGAGCAGAAGGGCAGCGGCAAGCAGTGATCCTTTGCCGGAGAGGCCCCAGCGGTTGCCGGCCTTATCGGAAAGGAAGCCGCCGAGGGCGCGGGCGAAGAGGTTCATCATACCGAAGCAGCCGGCCCAGAAACCCGCGCTGTGCTGAGACAGGTGAAAGGTGTCGACGAAATGGAGGGAGGCGACGTTGTCGAAGGTGATCTCCATCCCGAAGCACATGGCGTAGGCCATGGTGAGGGCGGCTATGCGCCAGTCGGCGAGGATGGACCAATTGGTTTTTGTTTTGGGGTTGTTGGTTCGACGGATCTCGTCGAAATTGCCGTTCGGGGTGTCTTTTGTATATTTTGCGTAGAGCCAGGCCGCAAACCACATAAGGGCTGCGGGAACGAGCATGGCATAGCGCCAGGCATAATGCGGGGCATAGCCGAAGCCGACAACTGCTGCGAAGATGATGGGCATCACCATATTCGTTACGCCGCCGCCGAGGTTACCCCAGCCGCCGGTGACGGCGTTGGCGGTGCCTTTGACGCGGGCTGCGAACATCATGGAAGTATGGTACTGCGTGATGACGAAGGAAGCGCCGATGACGCCGATGGCCAGACGGAAGACCAGGAAGGTGATATAGTTCGTTGCGAGGCCGACCAGCGCGACGGGGATCGAGCCGATGAGCAGCAGGTAGATGGCGGTTTTGCGCGGGCCATAGGTATCGCAAAGCTTTCCGATGATCAGCCTGGCGATGATGGTGGAGGATACCGAGGCGATGATGGTGTTGCCCACCTGCGCTTTGGTGAGGCCCAGGTCGGTGCGGATGGCGGGCATCAACGGTGCAAGACCGAACCAGCCGAAGAAGCAAACGAAGAACATAAACCATGTGATGTGGAAGGTCCGCATCTGGATGGTATCGAGCGAAAAAAGCCGGATCTTATCGAGAGGTTTGTTGTTGGCTTTCATGGTGGTGTTTTTTACTTCTTGAGGAAATCGGGTTTGATGTCGATGGTGAGATAAGCCCAGGAGGCATCAAGACGTGCTGTGTTGGGGGTGATCCCTTTCGCATATTCCATGCTATGGGTGGCCCACATGCCGCAGAGACCCGCTTCGACGGTGGTGAATTTGTTGAGCTTGTAATCGGCGACGCCATCTACTTCGCTGCCGAGGTAGTGCGACACTTTGGCGCCTTTGGTATCCTTTTGGTCGCCGGCGAGGCCGAAGTAATGATAGCAGAGCTCGAGCATGAAGCGGCTGTTGTGAGAAGTGTATTTCGCTTTAGCGTAGGGGTTGTTCAGGCCGCCGGTGGCGGAGCCGGTGCCGGCGTAGAAATAATCCATATAGCCCCAGAACTTGTGCGGCGTCCCGTAAAGCGGGTCAAAGCGTCGATCCGTGGTGGAAGTCGAGAAGGCGTTGTTACCCGACATATAATCCCAACCCACGGTGCCGGCGAGCGGTCCGGGTGCGTAGGTAAGCGAAAGCGTGGTCATGTAAGCGGCGAGGTTCAGGCCATCGCGGTCATGACCGGTTTGATAGTAAGCGCCGGCTTGCAGGCGAAAGGTGTTGGCATGCCCGTCGAGTGCCGATGTGAGCATGGCGCCGCCCGTGACGCGGGCATTGATGCCGGGCTGGTTGAAATGCCGGCCGTAGATATAGCCGGTGTCGCTACCGGCGATGTTCTTTGTCGAATCCAGCTTGTATTTACCGAACTCGTCCGTGAAAAGCAGGGCAGATATCCGGGTATTACTCCATTGTTTAGCGCCGTAGAGGTATTGCATGGCTTTGTAATCCTGGTTGTCGCCGTTAGTGCTGGGTGCGATCACGAAGGAGGGGCTGCCGGTGCGGGTGCTAAGGCCGGCGGCGTTAACCAGCGGAAGATAGCCTGCGGGTACGGGGGCGAGATTGCCTTTGCTGTCTTTTACGTAGGCCGGAATATTTCCGGGCGTATAGTAGGTTCCGTTATAATTGAAGGCGTCGGTGTTCTGGTTAAAAGCCGCGCCGAGATCAGCTTGCCAGCCGTTATCGAGCAACTTGAAGACGATGGCATCGTGCCGGCGGGCTTGTTGAAGCCAGTCGAGATTGCCGAGTAAGCGTTGGTCGTCGTATACCAGTTCCTGGCGGCCGATGCGGACGGCGAAGTATTGTACCGGGGAGTGGGCGAAGGAGCTGTCGGCTTTGTTTGCGAAGACCAGTTCTCCCCAGGCTTCGTGTACCATTAGGCGGGTCCCATCTGCGTTGTTGATGGTGGAGGCATCTGCGCCCCAGACGCGGACGTCCTGGACGGAGGCATGGAAGATGAGTTTTGATGACTGGTAATTAAAATTCAGCCGCGCGCGTTGCGAAGTGAGGAAGGCCGGTTTGCTGCCGATCGTTTCGAGCGTTCCATAGCCATTGCGTAGTTCGGTGCGTACGCGTAATTGCCCCGTGAGGGAGAACTGGGCCCTCGCGGAAAAGGAGATCGTAGATAGTAAAATCGAGGTCATTCCGGTGATGATTTTTTTCATTGCAGTTGTTTTGGTTTAAATGGCAGCAACCGGAAGACGGACCTATATGAATGAATAGCACAATACGGGTGTTCCTTCGGCCAGGTGGTCGCACCCGGCTGGGTGAAGGGCCAGGGCATTTGCCTGCATGCCGAGGCGGATATCGCCCGAGCCGTTGATCGACACGGGTACGACGCGCGCGGGGGAGCCGTGCCAGTAGACGGGGAAGAATTCGTCTAAGGCAGGACGTTTCCTGCGCGAGGCGCCCATGGGGAGGCCGAGCGGTTCGGTGGGCCGGAGGCCCTGGCAGGCGAGCAGGTAGGGTTGGATCAGCAGGATCAGGTTGACGAGACAGGCCAGGGGGTTGCCGGGGAGGGCAAAAACCATGGTGTACCGCGGCTCGCGACCCGTAGCCCGATGAGCCAGGACGCCGCACCAGGTGGGTTTGCCGGGTTTGATGGCGACCTTATAGAACAGTTTCTTCACGCCGAGAGACTCGAGCGTTGCGGGTACATGATCCGCATCGCCCGCAGACACTCCGCCGCAGAGGATGAGGACATCGTGGGACAGGAGATTTTTTATCTTTGTTTTCAATACCATCGGATCATCTGTTGAATGTTCACGAGCCGAAAGATGGAAGCCATTTTTTTGGAGCGCCGCGTCGATCAGCCAGCGGTTGCTGTTGCGGATCTGGATGCCCGTGGGCGTGACGGCCGCGGGGACCACTTCGTCGCCTGTGGTGAGCAGGGCGATGGAGGGGCGACGATCGCTGCCGAAGGAGCGGGCCTGATCCGAGAGCAAATGTTGGGCTTGTTTATAATCGATCATAGGCCGATGTAAACTTTTCCGTTCTTGATCTTGATGGGATAGGTGCGGATCTGGTAGTCTTCGCCGCTGAGACAGGCGCCGGTTTCGAGACTGAATGTCTTTTTATGAAACGGGCAAGCGACTTTGGGTTCGTTGTTGTCACCGGCGCTGCCCGTCATTCCCCGGGAAAGGGCCATCTGCTGCTTATGCGGGCAGAGGTTCTGGGTGGCGTACCATTGGCCGCGGCGGGCGAAGTGAAAGATGGCGATCTGCTCGCCTTCGACGAGGACACACGCGCCGCCTTCCGTGGGGACATCTTCCACTCTGCAGGCGAATTGCCAGTTGATATCTGTGATCGTTGTAGTTGCCATAATTTATTTTTTTATCGGTCTACCATTCTTTGGCTTTGATCTGGCCGCGCATGGAGTCAAATTCGAGTTCGGGATCTTTTTTTCTGGGAACATTCACGAAATGGGAGAAGCGTTTCCGGAGTTCCGGGTCGCCGACCACTTCTTTCCATTCGCATTTGTAGCTGTCAACGAGGTCCTGCATCTCGAGTTCCCATTGCGCGCCCATGCCGAGGCTGTCGTTGATGACCACATCGCGGAGGTAGCTCATGCCGCCGTCCATTTTGTTGAGCCAGGTGGCGGTGCGGGTCAGGGGATCGGCGGTGCGGATATAGAAGATCAGGAAGCGGTCGAGATAGCGGATACAGGTCTCTTTGTCGATATCGGTTGCCAGGAGCTGGGCGTGTTGCGGGCGTGAGCCGCCGTTGCCACAAACATAGAGGTTCCAGCCTTTTTCCGTGGCGATGATGCCGAAGTCTTTGCCTTGCGCTTCGGCACATTCGCGGATACAGCCGCTTACGCCGCCTTTGAGTTTATGTGGGGCGCGGATGCCGCGGTAACGCTGCTCGATCTCGATGGCGAAAGACACGCTGTCGTGGAGGCCAAAGCGGCACCAGGTGCTGCCGACGCAGCTCTTGACGGTGCGAAGCGCTTTACCATAGGCGTGACCGCTTTCGAAGCCGGCTTCGATGAGCTCTTCCCAGATGGCGGGCAGGTCGCCGACGTGGGCGCCGAAGAGGTCGATGCGCTGGCCGCCGGTGATCTTCGTATAGAGCTTATATTTCTTAGCCACTTTTCCGAGTACGATGAGTTTATCGGGGGTGATCTCGCCGCCGGGGATGCGGGGAACGACGGAGTAGCTTCCTCCCTTTTGGATATTGGCGAGATAGCGGTCGTTGCTGTCCTGGATGACCGCCTGTTTGGCGATGGTCTCGTTCCAGAGGCTGGCGAGGATGCTGGCCACTACGGGTTTACATACTTCGCAGCCGTCGCCTTTGCCCCAGCGGGAAAGTGTTTCTTCATAGGTTTTTATGCCGTGCAGCTTGATGAGATCGAAGAGTTCCTGGCGGCTGCGGTCGAAGTGTTCGCAGACGGTGTTGCGGACATAGATGCCGCCGGCTTTCATAGTGCCGGTGATCAGGTCTTTGACGAGTGGGACGCAACCACCGCAACCGGTGCCGGCTTTGGTGCATTTCTTCATGGCGTCCATCGTGGTGACGCCTTTTTCTGTGACGGCGGTGCAAATCGCCGCTTTGGTGACCGACTCACAACTACAGATAAGCGCTTCGTCGGGGAGGTTCATCACGCCGGCGCCTTCCGATGCCCCGTCGCGGCTGCCGAGAATGAGGTCTTCGGGGTTGGGCGGGAGGACGAGGCGGTTGTTGACCGTTTGGAGAAGGATATTATAAGAACTTGCGTCGCCGATAAGGACGCCGCCGAGGAGATATTTGCCGTCCGCGCTGACGTTGATGCGTTTGTAGACGCCGCTGGCGCGGTTGTCGAAGACGATGCTGCGGCTGTCCGGTTCGGCGGCAAACGGGTCGCCGAAGCTGGCGACGTCGACGCCGATGAGCTTTAGTTTGGTGCTCATGTCCCAGCCGGTGAAGGATTTGTTGCCTTCGGAAAGGTTGGTTGCTACCACGTCGGCCATTTCGTAGCCCGGAGCTACGAGACCATAGATCATGCCCTGGGCGAGGGCGCATTCGCCGATGGCGTAGATATGTTTATCCGAGGTCTGGAGTTTTTCGTTGACGACGATGCCGCCGCGAGTGCCTACTGTGAGCCCGGCGAGGCGGGCAAGCTCGTCGCGGGGGCGGATGCCGGCCGAGATGACGAGCATGTCGATGTGGAGGCGGCTTTCGTCGGCGAACTGAAGGGCTTCTATGTGGCCGTGGCCTTCGATGGACTGGGTGACTTTATTAAGGTGTAGCTGGAGGCCGAGTGCTTTGAGGCTGGATTCGAGGGCGGCGCTGCCGGCGCTGTCGATCTGGCGGGGCATGAGGCGGGGGGCAAATTCCACGACGTGGGTCTCGGGGATGCCGAGGTCGAGGAGGGCTTTGGCGGCTTCGAGTCCGAGGAGGCCGCCGCCCATGACGGCGCCGCGTTTGGCTTTTGGGGCGTAGGCTTTTATTTTATTAAGGTCTTCGATGGTGCGATAGACGAAGACGCCTTCTTTTTCGATGCCGTTGATGTCGGGGACGAAGGCCGATGAGCCGGTGGCGAGGATGAGGACGTCGTAGGGTTGGACGATCCCTTTGGCGGAGTGGACGATACGCTGGTGGCGGTCGATCTCGCGGATAGGGTCGCCGAGGTGGAGGACGATCTCGTCGTCTTCAAACCAGCCTGTCATAGGAAGGCTGAGGTCGGACGCCGACTTCCCATTAAAATATTCACTCAAGTGAACGCGGTCATAAGCGGGGCGTGGTTCTTCCCCGAAAACGATGATTCGGTATAATCCTTTGGATTTCAACTTCTCGCAGAAACGATGTCCTACCATTCCATTCCCGATAACGACTGCGATGGGCTTCGATTCACTCATATTAAAATAAATTACATTTAATATTATAATGCAAGTTTAGCGAAAATTTTCCATAAAATATACTACTTACGTAATAAAATACGGCTTATACGCCGGATATTTTTCGTATATTGTGTTTAATATTTAATATTAAATTATAAAAAATATGAATTCCTCCGATGCTTTTTTGCGCGCCGAGTTGGTTTTGATGGGGGCAGGGCCGGGCGATCCGGAATTGTTGACGGTGAAAGCCTGGAAAGTATTGGGGCGGGCGGATGTCATATTATATGATCATTTGGCTAACCGGGCTTTGCTGGAGCTGGCGCCGGCCCGTTGCGAGTGTATCTGTGTGGGTAAGGAGCCGTATGGATTGGCGACGCCGCAGGAGGTGATCCATGCGTTGATCGCGGAGAAAGCTTCCCGGGGTGGCGTGATCGTCAGGTTGAAGGGGGGTGATCCTTTTATCTTCGGCAGGGGTTTCGAGGAGGTCCTTGTGGCCCGGGAGCTCGGTATGAAGGTGACCTATATTCCGGGCATCACGAGTATGCAGACATCGGGGCTTTGTGGCATCCCGTTGACGCACCGGGGGGTGAGCGATGGGATCTGGATGCTAACGGGTACCAAACAGGATGGAGCGCTTTCGGCCGATCTGCGGCTGGCGATGAAGAGCCGGAGTACGGTGGTGATCTATATGGGCATGAAGAAGCTGCGGGAGATTGCCGACACTTACCTGGCCGAGGGTTTGGGTGAGGTGCCGGCGGCGATCATTCAGCATGGGAGCCTGGCGCATCAGCGAATGGCAGTGGGGGTGGCGGCGGCTTTGCCTGCTATGGCGGAGGAGTACCGGCTCGCCCATCCGGCGGTTATTGTCATCGGTGAGGTGGTCGCGGTGGGACGCGGCGGGGGGCAACCGGCCGCTCAATCCTTGACGAGTGAGTCGATCCCGGCTTTGAATTCCTTTAAAAATTCGGTGAGCTTGTAGGGATCGGGTAATGCGGCGTCAGTTTGATGGCACTATGTCGTTTGCAGGAGACGGAGGGCGCCTTGCGCAAGCAGGGGGGCGCCATATTTTATACATTCTTCGTCGAAGGAAACTTCGGGGTGGTGGAGGAAGAAGCCGTCGTTGTGAGCAGTTTTTGCACCGAGGAAGTAGAACTGGCCGGGCATCTTGCGGGAATAGAAGGAGAAGTCCTCTCCTACGAGGCAGGTCAGACTGGGGACGATGTTCTTTTCGCCGAAGAGCTGGTGTTGGATGGGTTTTAGTTTTTCGTGGAGGGATTCGTCGTTTATTAAACTTGGATAGTAAGCGCTGAAGTCGAGCTCGATGGTGCAGCGATGTTGTTGTTCGAGCTTTTGGAACAGGGAGTGCATGCGGGCGACGATCTCCTGATAGACGTTGTATTCGTGGGCGCGCATAGAGCCCTGCAGCAAGACCTCGGAGGGAATGACGTTGAAACTTGGCGGGGCGAGGCTTTCGAGGTGGGTGATGGCGAGCACGGCGGATGGGGGATCGGGTTGCGGCCCTACGAGAGCATGTGCGCCAGCGATGACCTGTGCGGTGACGGCGATGGGATCGATGACATGTTTCATCGCGCCCGGATGGCCGCCTTTGCCTTTTATGCGGATGGAGAAATTGCCGACATTGGCCAGGGCTTCACCGGTCTTATAACCGAGTGTGCCCACGGGCGGAGGGGATGGACATGGAGACCGAGGATCGCCTTGCCGTCGTCGAGCTTTCCACTTTCGGTGATGAGCTGGCCGCCGGATTTTCCTTTTACCGGGCTGCGGGCATTGCCTTCTTCGGAGGGCTGGAACACGAATTTTATGGTGCCTTTAAACTCTGCGGCTTTGAGCAGATGGGCTGCGCCGAGGAGCATGGTCATGTGCAGGTCGTGGCCACAGGCGTGCATGACGCCTTCGTTTTTGCTTCTTATGGGAGCGTCTGCAGGCTCTACGACCGGCAGGGCGTCCATATCGGCACGGAGGATGACGGTGGGGCCGACGCCTTTTGTCAACGAACCGATGAGACCGGTGACGGCGATGGATTCAACCGGAATGGACAATTCGTCTAGCTGCGCCTTTATTGTTTCCGAGGTCTTGAATTCGGTGAAGCCCAATTCGGGGAATTGATGTAATTGTCTGCGAATGCCGACCAGCTTTTCGAACAATTGTGTTTCCATGGTGAGACCGAAGATACGACAAGTGTTCCTATAATGGTTGTTCGGCAGTCTCGATGCCCCGATGGGCCGGGCGGCAACGTTATTTTTTAAAGAAGGAGGCGATGATCATCCCGATGATGGCAAGGATGAGGGTGATCATCCAGGTGGTGTGTGATTTGATGATACTGGCGTGTGATTGGTGGATGTCGGTGCGGAGCTCGGCGGTTTTTAGATCGATCTTGTTGTCGAGCGCGATGAAGCTTTTGTCGATCTTGCTGTCGAGCGCGACGAAGTTTTTGTCGATCTTGCTGTCGAGCGCGATGAAGCTTTTGTCGATCTTGCTGTCGAGCGCGATGAAGCTTTTGTCGATCTTGCTGTCGAGCGCGATGAAGCTTTTGTCGATCTTGCTGTCGAGGGCATCGAATCGTTTGTCGTGTGCATCGAATCGTTTGTCGTGCGCGTGGAGGCAGTCTTCGATCGACTGGAATCGGGCGTCCATTGACTGGCCAAGCGCGGCGATATCTTCTTTAACGCCGCTTTTATATTCTTTGTTGAGCAGGTGCATAAGCTCTAGCGATTTACCATCGGTGAGATGCAAGTCTTGCCGGAACAGGTTATAGAGTTGTATATTGGGAGTATCCATATAAAGTCCATATTATTATGATTAAGAAAAAAATGTTAAAGATGATAGATACAATTTAGTGTTCATAGAATCGGGCTTTGTGGGTTGGTGTGTGTACAAAGGTCAGGAGAAAAAATATCTTCTACGGAAAAAAATGAGGCGGATGAGCGCAAAAAACGTTGATGTTGGGGTCGGCGAAGTGTGATGGGAAATCGGATTACTGGCGGATGTTGCGGCGGATGCGGCTGAGGGATTGCGGGGTGATGTCGAGATAGGAGGCGATGTCGGTGAGGGAGACGCGACGGGCGATCTCGGGTTGGAGTTCGAGGAAGAGGCGATAGCGGTTGGTAGAGTCCATGCCGTGGAAGCGGTTGGTGAGTTCGATCTTGTCGAGGAGGGCCTGCTGGGTAATCTCGTCGATGGTGGGTTCGAGCCAGGGTATCTTTTGATAGAGTGCGAGAAGGGAGTCTTTGCCGATCGCGCGAACGGTGGTGTCGCAGGCGGCCTGGATGCTGGTGTGTGCGATCGTTCCGTCGTTGAAGCTTTGGAGGATAGTGCAGAACTGAAGGGTCTTCAGAAAATAGTGGGTGACCTCGATGCCTTTGTCGTTGGCCGCCATGATGCGGAGCACGCCGTCGCAGATGAAGAAGCGATGGCGGCAGACATGACCGGACCGAAAGAGATACTCGCCTTCGTGAACCGTTTTTTGTTCGAAGGCGTCAAGGATGAGCCGGCGGTGGTCTGCGTGAATGGGATGATAATTCTGAAGATAGCGGGTGAGCGGGTCTTCCATAGCCGCAAATATCCTAACTTTAGGGCAAACCGCAACATATGCCGTTAGTTACAATCACGCAAGTAAAAGGAAGGACAGCAGAGCAAAAGAAAAAGATCGGAGACGCCATTCAGGCCGCATTGGTGGAGACGGGAGTTCCTGTCGCAGATCGTTTTCAGCGTTTTATCGATCTCGAAGCCGACGATTTTATTTATGACAACAACTATCCCGATCTCAACAAGCCGCGTACCGGTGCATTCACGGTGATCGAGATCCTGCTTTCGGTGGGCCGGAGTGTGAAGGTCAAGAAGAAGATCCTGGGTAGCCTGGTGGCGCAGTTGAAGACGGTGGGTATCGAGCCCAACGATGTTTTTGTGGTCTTCAAGGAGACTTCCTGGGAGAACTGGGCCTTTGCCAATGGAGAGATCCTCCATGCCTGAGGTATAAAAAACCCCAATCACCAGCATATGACACGACGCATTGCCGACTGCATAACTCCATTAAAAAATAGTTAACTCGTTATGAAAGAAGCTGTTTTTACCAAGCATAGCCCTGCGCCGATAGGAGCCTTTTCACAGGCCATCAAGGCGCAGGGCGTGCATCTTTATGTATCCGGGAGCATCGGCATGCAGGATAGCCAGATCGTCCGTGGTGGCATCAAGGCGCAGGCCGTTCAGGCGCTGGATAATATCAAAGCCGTGCTGGAAGCGGCAGGCTATGGATTTGCCGATGTCGTAAAGGTGAATGTCTATCTCCATGACATGAACGATTTCGTGGCCATGAATGAGGTCTATGCCAACTATTTCCCGCCGCCCGAGCCGGCCAGGACGACGGTGCAGGTGAGCCGTTTGCCCAAGGATGCGCTGGTGGAGATCGACCTGGTGGCCGTAAAATAGGGGCCGGGCCTTTCGGTTAGCGCCGGAAGTGTTCGGCCAGCTGCAGGGCCTGATAGGCGTTGACGACGCCGCCGGAGACCGAGATATCGCTCAGATGGACGACCAGGCGTTTTTCGCCATGACCGATGACGACTGTATGGCTGGGTTTTACTACCGACTCCATGATAATCTGTTTGACCTGGTTAGCCTTGAGCTTGGGATAGTATTCACGGATGAGGGCGGCGAGGCCGGTCACCACGGGGCTGGCCATGCTGGTGCCGCTTTCGCGGGTATATTTCGAGCCGGGGACAGAGGAATAGATCTCTACGCCGGGTGCGAATACGTCTACACTTTTCTTACCATAGTTGCTGAATGAGGCCACGAGGGTGGAGTCGTCGGTATAGCCGCTGGCACCCACGGTAATCCAGGCATCGGCGGTCCCACTGCTGTCCGCATAGTATTGATTGGGGAAATTGGGATTATCCGGATCGTCGAGGTCTTTGCCGTCGTTACCCGCGGCATGGACCAGGAGCACATCCTTGCTGATGGCATATTTAACAGCAGAGTCTACCACCGCCTTGTCCTTGGACCAGCCCTTACCGAAGCTCATGTTGATGACTTTGGCTCCATGGTCGGCGGCATAGCGGATACCATTGGCTACGTCTTTGTCCCTTTCGTCGCCGTCCGGAACGACACGGAGGACCATGATGCGAACATCGTTTGCAATACCGTCGATGCCGATGCCATTATTCCGTACAGCGCCGATGATGCCTGCGACGTGGGTACCATGGAGTGCGTCGGGGCCGGTGACATCGGCGTTGCCGTAATCGCGCTGACCGGTGTTGTTGTAATCGTCGCCGACGATGGAACGGGGATCGTAGTCGATATTGAGATGATATTTCAGCTCGTCCTGGAAGTGTTTGAGGGGGCCGTCGATACCTTCGCTAACGAGGCTGGAATAAGACATTCCCCTTTGCAAGTTGCTGACGAGGATCATCTTGACGCGTTGTTCCGGGCCGCTGGCGGGAGTATACGCGGTGAAGTCGGCCACGGTCGGTGAATCCTTCCCCATTTTTATGACCATGGAATCGAGGATCTCTTTGAAGCGGGAAATGCCATCGACGGTCTGTGTGGCATTAGCGACGGCCTTTTCGTATTCGGCCTGCATCTTTTGGTAGGTATCGTACCCCTTTTTGTATTGATCGGGTATCGTCCCGGCTTTTTCGAGGCTATCGTAGAATGATCTTTGTTCGCGGATGAGGCGTACGACTTCGAGGTTGTCGTGATCGACGTCGCCTTTGGGGCCGCCGATGTAGTCCCAACCGTGAACGTCGTCGATGTAACCATCGTGGTCATCGTCGATGCCGTTACCGGGTATTTCTTTGGGATTGTCCCAGATGACGGCTTTGAGGTCTTCGTGAGCGGTGTCGGTACCGCCGTCGATAACGGCGACGACTACGGGATGCGATTTTTTATGCTGTAATAATTCCGAGTATGCTTTTTCCGTGCTGATGCCAAAGACGGTGTCCTTTTGGAGGTCCATGTTCTGCCAGTTAGTTTTCTGGGCCTGGGCAGGGCGCAAAAACGCGAGGAGCAGCGTGGTGGCCGCAATCGTCCTGAAGGGGAATGTTGTCATTCTACAAATCTAAGGTTTTCGGGACAGACGTCCTTTGCAATACCGGGTTAAAAATGTCGCCTTCCCTCTTAATTCTGGCCATAGCGTTTTTGAGGGTAAACTGTTTCATCTTCAACCCTTTCTTTACTTCTTCCCAATGCAGGGGCATGGACACGGTGGCCCCGGGTTTGGGGCGGACAGAATAGGGCGCGGCCAGGGTCGCCTTGGGCCTGTTCTGCAGGTAGTCGACATAGATACAGCCTTTGCGCCGGTCGGTAAGGCGTTCGATGCTGGTGAAGCGTGGCAGTCGCTGGTGTACCTGCGTGGCGATCAATTTTCCGAAGGCCTGGCATTTTTCGTAGGTGTATTTGGCGGCCATGGGAATATAGATATGGATGCCTGTGGAACCGGAGGTCTTGGGGTAGCCGGTTATCTTTACCTCGTCGAGGACTTGTTTTGTCGTTTGGGCCGTTCTTATCACCTGTTCGAAGGTGTTCTGCTCTGTAGGGTCGAGGTCGATGATGCACCAGGTGGGGTTATCCGGTTTTTGGACGGTGCTGTTCCAGGGATTCATCTCGATGGCGCCGAGGTTGGCCATCCAGAGCAGGCTGGCCTCGTCTTCGACGACGAGGAAGTTCTTGTCCTCGCCGGTGCTGGTATGATAGGGGAATTGTTTGACCCAGGCAGGGGCCGTTGCCGTGACATCCTTTTGGTAAAAGCTTTTGCCTTCGATGCCGTTTGGAAAACGGTTAAGCGATTGAGGCCGGTCTTTGAGATAGGGCAGGATATACGGGGCGGCCTGGTAGTAGTAGTTCAGGAGATCGCGTTTGGTATATCCTTCTTTGGGCCAGAAGACCTTGGCGAGGTTGTTGAATTTGAGCTCGTGGCCGCTGACGCTGCGCACCTGCGTCTGTTCGGTGGGATTGAGGAGGGTGCGGCGTTCGCGGGCATTGGCGGGGGTGAGGGTTAGGCCCTGGCTGGTGGTTTTGCGAGAGCGCTTGGGGACTTTGGCGGGGGCGCGTTCGGGGGCGACAGATGTCGTGGGTTTTGCGTGTTCGGCATGGACCTCTTTGGGCGATTTGTCTTCGCGGAGGCCTTCGAAGGAGGGGTGTCGCAAGACGCCATCGGATGTGAATTCGGCGAAGCTCACCTCGCAGACGAGATCTGGCTTTAGCCAGTACACCTCGGCATGCGGCGGGTTGGGGCGAAACCGGGAGGGTTCGTTGACGTTGGGAACGGTGGAGAAAGGAGACTTTTTGATCTGCAGGGATTTGAATTTTTGCATCATGTCTTTTTGCGATTTCTCATTGAAACCGGTGCCTACCTTACCGATGTAGTCGAGCTGTTTCCCATTGTAGACGCCGATGAGCAGGGAGCTGAAGGGTTTTGGGGAGTCGTCGTTCTTCGTGTAACCGCCGATGACGACTTCCTGGCGTTGCTGGACCTTGATCTTTAGCCACAGCTGTCCGCGGTCGCCGGGCTTATAGGGGCTGTCGAGCCGTTTAGCGATCATCCCTTCGAGACCCATGTCCTTTGCGGCTTTGAGGAAGTCTTCCGGCGTCGTGTCGAAGCTCCGGCTTTCGCGGATGGGGCCGGTTTTGGGGAGAATGGTAGTAAGCCGGGCGCGGCGTGCGGAGAGCGGTTTGTCCATCATATTTTGCCCGTCGACCCAGAGAATGTCGAAGATATAGTAGATGAGTTCGCCGTCCGCCTCGCTGCGCCAGTTTTGTAGTGCACCGAAACTCGAGGATCCGTCGGGTTTGAGGACGGTGATCTCGCCGTCGAGGATGGCCCGGATTTTCAGCGCAGCGAGGGCTTCCCGGATGGGGTAGAACTTATCGTCGAAGGATTTGTTGTTGCGGGACAGGAGATGGACGTCCTGCTTGTCGCAACGGGCAATGGCGCGGTAGCCGTCCCATTTGACTTCGAAGCTCCAGCCCGGCTGGGATGGTGGTGTATCCACGAGGGTCGCGAGCATGGGGGAGATGGCGGCCGGCATGGGGGAAGCCTTTTTAGTCCGGCGTGGGGCCGGGCGACTTGAGCGTGTTGCGGTTGGCATTACTGTTGGTTTTTTTCTTTTTTCTCGTCCTTTTTCTTTTCTTTTCTCTCTTTGCGCATTTCTTTGCGCGACTTCTTTTCTTGTTTGCCGGCGCCGGGGCCTTTGGAGCCTTCGTACAACTTGCCCATTTTGGTGCCGCCTTTTACATCGTTGACGGAATTGATGTTTATGTCGTTCTCGAGGGCGGGATACAGGGCCTGGATGAATCCGTTGCGCAAGAGCTGACCGATGATGTACCAGGTGTTGAAATTGGGGTCTTTGAGATCGCCCGAGAATTCCGCGCGGGTGGCGAGCTGGTCTTTGCCGTGGTTTTTGACGACCCAGGCCACGGCGCCGACCAGGCCTTCCCAGGCCAGCTTGAGCGGATGCCCTTTGTCGTCTTTCCAGTTGACCACATGCAGGTCTTTGATGATCGGCTTCGTATAGCCGGTGATCTTCCTATCCTTGGCGGCGGCTTCGGTATAGATGCTGATAGTGCCCGACCGGACTGCGAGCTTGGCATAGGCGCTAAGGAAATCGTTGAGCTTTGTAATGTCCATATCGATGAGTTCAGCTTTGGCCGAGAAGGTAGGATATTGATTAAGGGCATCCATTTTCATGTGCAGGGTCGCGTGTCCGCCATAGATGCCGTTGCAGGTGGCTTCGACGGTGCTGGGCAATTCTTCTTTTTGGTGTTTTGCGTTCGAGAGGTTTTCCGCGAGGATATGGATATCGGTCGCGTAGATATTGACCTTGGGGCTGCTGTAGAAATCGCGGTAGTGGACCTCCCCATCGAAGATCTCGAAGCGGTTGAGCTTTAGCGGCATGAGGTCGCTGACCACTTTTGTCCAGGGCTTGGCAGGAATCCCGGTTTGCGAGGTTTCCTCGGTGGGGCCTTTGGCAAAGTTAAGGATCGGATGCCGGACGATGATCTTGCCTACGATGCGGCCATGAAAGATGGCGCTCCATTCCACGGAAAGGTCGATGACCTCGGCAGAGAAGAAGGGCACGGGTATCTTACCCCCGGTTTTGTCGAGTTTTATCGTCCTGATGGTATAAGCTCCGCGAATAAGGTGAACGTCGACGTCGTCGACATGGCCGGTATAGCCGGGAATGGTCTGTAATTCCTTGTTGACGAATCTCAGTAAGATGTAAGGCAGGGCGATGCGAAAAGCAATAAGGATGATGACCAAAGATCCTATTATGATCAAAAGAAAATTCCTGCGGCGGTGTTTTCTCTCCATGTGAGCATGTAATCAAAGCCGATGCCAGCCACCGATGAGCTTGCGGGCACAAGATTTGAGACAGGCTTCTTGAATCAACCCATTTAAATATGGCAAAATATGGACAAAAGTCAAAAGACAAGGTAGGGAAAGCGCTGCATGAAGAGAAACATGGCCAGCTGAAGAGCGGCCGCAGCGGGAAAAAGGTGAAAAGCCGGAAGCAGGCTATTGCGATCGGACTATCCGAGGCGCGGAAGGCCGGGGGAAAAGTGCCGAAGAAAAAATCGGCTCCGCGGAAGAAGAGTGCCTCTGCGCGGAAGAAATCGTCGACATCACGCAAGAAATCTGCGCCAAAGAAAAAATCTGCGCCAAAGAAGAAATCCGCGCCAAAGAAGAAATCCGCGCGAAAGAGGTGAGATCCAAAGGTCGGAGCGTTTCAGGAAATCTCCAGAATCCTGCTCTAGCTTCGTTCTTTCACCAGTTGAAAAAGCTCCGACCATATTTCCGCCCGGTGGCAACTTTGATCACCGATCTCCTCACACTCGGCATGCGGGTTATCCGCCAATTGATCCTACCTACTTTGACACGAAAGGGAAATCTGCTTTCGAGTCTTTTTGTGCTTTTTACGGGGCTTATCGAACAGGTGATCAGCTTTGGCGAGGCCGTTGCCCGGGTACCCGGGACGTTCGAGCTTCCGGCGAGGCTCGACAAGGCCTGGATGTTTGGCCGAAAATATCTCCGTCAAGGGATGCTGATCGCCGCCTGGGCGTTGTTTATCCTGAGCTCGCTCGAATGGGGCGGTGGTCAGCGGGTTGTTCCGGAGCAAGCAGCCGCGCAACAGACGACAACGGTTGAACTGGCCGTAAGTGCTCAGACCAACCAAAGTCAAAAGGCCGTCGCTGACTACGAGCAGGGCATGGCGCCGGTGGCCCGGCCTGCGAGAAATCTGTGGTTATCTCCCCCACCCTGCTCCACTCCGCGCTGGCTTTTGCTGTGCAACCTCCGTATTTGATCCTTGCTGTCAGGCTCTCTCGCTAACGACCTTATTACACCGATCCATCAACTCAGCAAAGAATTTAAATGAAACCATTTTTCGGGCTTCTGCTGCTATTGTGCAGCCGTCCTCTTCTGGCACAACAACGTACCACTATACATATCATCAATGACGACACTCATCAGCCTATCGCCGGTGTCACCATCCGGATTTCGCCGGTCAACAAGACCGTGGCAGCCGATTCGCTGGGGGTAGCGATCCTGCCTGTCCTGGAGCCGGGGAAATATTCGCTCACTTATACCGCTGTGGGTTTCCGGGAGAAAGAGGTTCTTCTGACTATGCCGGCGGAAGGGGGCATTCTTACCGTGAATCTCGACCCGGATATCGAAACCATGCAAGACGTGGTCATTTCCTCCACTCGTACCAATCAGTTACTAAAGAACAGTCCGATCACCGTTCAGGTGATCGACCGGGAGGATATCGACGAGGGCATAGGCGAGTCCCCGGCCAATATACGCGAACTGCTCACCGAGCTGTCAGGGACACAGGTACAAACCACGTCCGCAATGTCGGGTAATGTCACCATTCGTTTACAGGGGCTGGATGGCAGGTATACCCAGATGCTCAAAGACGGCTTCCCTCTTTATGGAGGGTTTTCCGGCAGCCTGAGCATATTGCAGGTTCCCCCACTAGACCTACATCAGGTCGAAGTCATCAAAGGAGCAGGTTCCGCGCTCTACGGCGGTGACGCCATTGCCGGCATCATCAATCTCATCAGCCGCCATCCTGATACGGCCATTCATTTCAACGCCATCGTGAATCAAACCAGCAAGGGGGGCACCGATCTCGGCGCCTTTTATAGCCACCGGGGAAAGTATACGGGCCTGACGGTAACGGGAACGGTCAGCCGCCAAACACCCACCGACGTCAATAACGACGGTTTTACCGATCTGCCCAAGGTGCGTCAGGGAACGATTGCGCCGACGTTCTTTTGGTATCCGGACGACAGCACAACGCTCCGGCTGGGTATCAATGTCTCCACCGAAGACCGCGATGGCGGGGATCTGGAGGCCGTACGTCATGACGTTAGCGACCTCCATCCGTTCCTGCAGAAAAATCATACCGACCGGGATTACTATCAGCTCATGCTGACCCATAAGGCGGCACATCAACAAACGTTTTCGCTGAAGAATTCCGTGGCTTATTTTTACCGGTCGATCGGACAGACTACGGGCGGTGCCGACAGTACCGCGCCACTGATCTCCACCGGTTTCTCGGGGGCCGAAATCTCCTCTTTTACGGAAGGCAGCTACAGCAGCATCAGCGGTGCGCATACGTTTGTCGCCGGAGCTGACCTGATCACCGACGAGTTCCAGCCCGCCGCGCCGCATACAGCCCTCGGCTATACACATAACACCGTGGGTGTCTTCGCGCAGGATGACTGGGCGTTATCCCGGCAGTTCACCGTCGAGGCCGGCGCGCGTGGTGACGTGGAGCATATCCTGTACTTTTTGCCCCGGCTCGCATTGCTGTATAAACCCTTGAAGGATCTTAGTTTCCGCCTGGGTGGAGGGTTGGCTTATAAACTACCGACAGTGTTCAATGCTTCCGATGAGGAAGACGCTTATCAGCAGGTCTATCCTATCGCCTCGAGTGTACAGGCGGAGCGGTCCGCCAGCGCGAATCTCGCCGTCGCTTACAAGGGAAGTTTAGGGGACGACCTTTATTTCACCGCCGACGAGAATCTTTATTACACCCGGCTGGATCATGCATTGATCCCACGGGCCGATAGTCTGCAACGCGGCTGGTTGTACTATATTAACGCACCCGGTCCCGTGGCGGCTTACGGGTCCGAGACGAACGTTCGGTTGACACAGGACGACCTGACGCTACAGGTTGGCTATACGTATACGCAGGCGCGACAGGAATACTTGCCGGGCAGCCCACAGCTTCCGTTGACACCGCACAGCAGGCTATCGACCAGTGTGGTGTATGAAGCCGAACCCAAATGGAAGGCGGGTGTCGAAGGATTTTATACCAGTGGGCAGATGCTCGATAATGGTTTGGCTGGCCGGGATTTCTGGACCTTCGATGTCATGGTGCAGCGCAGCTGGGGGCATTGGGCGGGCTTGTTGAATGTGGAGAATCTCACCGATACGCGGCAAAGCCGGTTTGGTCCGCTTTTTACGGGCACGCCGCAGGACCCCGTGTTCAACGAGATCTATGCGCCGCTGGAGGGGCGGGTTATCAGTGTGGCAGTCAAGTATACTTTATAAAATATCGAAAAGTTCCGCTACCGCGGGACTTTTTTTGAAAATACCCAAATACGGCGCGTTTTTTGTGCTTAAAGCAAAATCGTACCAAAGCCGCCTGAGGGGATGCAGGCGCGGTTTCCATTCAACAGATCGTCTTATCGGATTGTGTCAGATGCCTGGAGGTCCCTGGGTAAGCGGTTTGCATGCCATTTCGATTCTTCTCATTAGCATTATAACAATGGATGAACCCTTTGATCAATTGTCCGCCACAGCATTGCGGAAGCTGCTTATCACCGAAGTCAAGACCTTTGTTGCTTGCCTGGAGACTACCCCGCATGAAACGCTGCAGGAGATGAGGAATCGATTGATTGTCATCTATAAGTCGTTAACGGAAAAAGAGCAACTCGAGATGCTGCCTTTGGTGTGGGGCAGAAACTCGCCCTATACATCTGCGGACACTGCCGGTGTTCCCCCGGCTGCGGATATCATGGAGATCTTGCCGGCTCCGAATGAAAACGGCCCCGCCGAGGCGGAGCCGTCCTGATAACTATCCGGAAAGAATTATCCCTTTTTACATTGCCCATTCTTACAGCATTGGTCACATTTCTGGCCGGTGCAGTTTTGTTTGGTACAATGGGTACAAGTTTGCTTTTTTGCCTTTCCGCCATTTGCAAATGCAGCGGGGCTGGTCAGCAATGCGGCCGTGAGGGCCAATAAAAATGCCTTTCTCATATTATTCGAGTTAAAATTATTATGGAATGTGTTCTGTGATCGTTTATGCGCTATGCGGCACTGGGCGGTTTCCAACAGGAGGCGTGATAGAGATAAATATAGGAGGAGGACCAGAGATTGTATTCGGTTTTCTTGCGTTCCTGCTGTTGCGTCGGCGATTGCGCGGGGAGCAGTGTCACGTAGCAGAAAGGGCAATTCAAGCAGCAGTCCGCTAACGGGTTGCATCGTTTCCCCGGGCATTGCCTTTCTTCGGGTTTTGAAGGCCGGTGGCAGCAAGTTTCAGTATGTGGCGCCGACGGATTTGAGCAGGCAGCCGACGACTGTGCCAGTATGCGCGGTACCGCCGTGTATTCTACCAGGTAGAACAGGGTGCAAAGGGATAATATGAGTGCGCGGAGCTTCAATGGTCTAAAGATACAACGAAAAATTTTCGGGGAAATGATTAAATTAGCCTTATCTACCCCCACCATTCCTCCTAATAAAATTTTTCCATATGCCGATTTATATGGATCGTCATGACCTCCCCGAAAATGTAACGGCGGCACAGGTGGCCGAACTCCATCAACAGGATCTGAAGATCCAGGACCGGTTCGGTTGTCGGGGACTAACCTATTGGTGCGATGAACACCGTAACACTGCATTTTGCCTCATCGAAGCGCCCGATGTCACCGCGATCACGGCCATGCACAACCATGCCCATGGCCAGGTTCCCAACCGCATCATTGAAGTCAACCCTGCCCTGGTTGAAGCCTTTCTCGGAAGGATACAGGATCCTGAGAAAAACGGGCCGGATGCGCCAACTACCATTGACGAGTCGGCGTTCAGGGTCGTCATGCTGGTACTGCTGGAACTGCCTTCGACGGTACCACGCGTGTCCGAACGCACGGATCTCCTCGTCGAACGATTTGGCCAAACGATGCTCGACCTATTCCTCGCCTTCGAAGGAAAACTTGTCAGAAGAAACGACAACCACCTGGTAACTTCCTTCAGATCGGTGGCCAATGCCATCCGGGCGGCATTCGAGATCCGGCTGCAGTTCGAAAAAAACAAAGCATTGAAGAATATGGGTGCCTCCGTCAAGATCGGCCTTAGCGCCGGAGAACCGGTGACCGATAAACCTGCGATCTTTGAAGATGCCATCCGGCTGGTGGAACGGATGTGCCGCATCGTCAAAGGCGAGATCATTCTTTCTTCCGAGGTCAGGGAACTCTATGACAAAGAAATGCCACGCGGTCTTCCCGACCGGAAAAAGACCCACTGCCTTAGTCCCGTGGACCAGCAATTCCTCACGGCCTTAATGGATTTTACCGAATCGGCCTGGAAAAAAGCCGATGTGAAAGTCGATGATTTCGAAAAGCCGATTGGCTGCAGCAGATCCCAATTCTATCGAAAGCTGGTCTCGCTCACCGGCAAGTCGCCCAATACCTTCCTGAAGGAATATCGCCTCCATGAAGCCCGCAGACTGCTCGACAGGCATACCTGGAATGTCTCGGAAGTCGCTTTCGAGACCGGCTTCAACAGCCCGTCCTATTTTTCAAAATGCTTTCAGCAACAATACGGTCGCACGCCTTCCGATTATCTTGCCGAGCCGGCCGATTGACCTCGACAGCGCGGCACTGACTCAAATTTGCGAACATTTGATTCAATTGTAGTAGACAGCGGTGTTTGCTAAAATTATCTTTGAGCCATTCAACCAAATTTTAAGGCGTCAAACACATTTTATTATGGCAAATGTAGTTAGCAGTCTCGATGCTTCCGCCATCGAAAGCCTCGTCTCCCGGATCAGCGGCGAGGTTATCCTTCCCTCGAATGAAAAATACGATCGGGCACGCAAGGTTTACAATGGAATGATCGACAAACGGCCCGGCTTGATCGTCCAATGCAGGGATGTCGCCGACGTCATTTACGCCGTCAAATTCGGCAGGGAACATGAACTGCTTGTTGCCGTCAGGGGCGGAGGGCACAACGGCGGCGGCCTTGGCTTGTGCGACAACGGAATGGTCATCGACCTGGCCGGAATAAAATACACCACCGTCGACCCTTCTACCGGCAAGGTCCGGGTGGGCGGCGGCAATACACTTGGAGAAATAGATCACGCAACACATGCTTTCGGTCTTGCCGTACCCGCCGGGATCTTGTCCACAACCGGCATAGGCGGTTTAGCGCTCGGGGGAGGGATCGGTTATCTGTCGAGAAAATATGGGTTGACTATCGATAATTTGCTGGAGGTAGAGATGGTCCTGGCGGACGGGACGGTTGCCATCGCCAACGCCAGCAGAAATGAGGATCTTTTCTGGGCTGTTCGCGGAGGCGGCGGCAACTTCGGGATCGTTACGTCCTTCCTTTTCCAGGCGCATCCTGTGAGCGAGATCTTTGGCGGTGTAACACTCTGGCCCGTTGACCAAACGGAAGAGATAATGGAGTGGTACCACGATTTCATCAACAAAGCGCCCGACGACCTCAATGGCTTTATTGCCGTTCTCACGATCCCCGGGCCGCCGTTTCCGGAGAGCCTTCATCACAAACATTTTTGCGGCATCGTCTGGTGCTACGCCGGCGATTTGTTGCAGGCCGAAAATATTTTCAAACCCGTAAGGGCCAAAAAACCCATCTTCGAGCACATGGGTCCCATGCCTTATCCTGCCATCCAACGCATGTTCGATGGCCTGTTCCCACCGGGTCTCCAATGGTATTGGCGCGCCGATTTCTTTAATGAGCTCGGACCGGAAGTACGGGAGAAGCACTATGCCTTTGGACGGAAGATCCCGACGCCGCTATCCCAAATGCACCTTTACCCCATCAGCGGCGCGGCCGGAAGAGTAGGTGCCGATGCTACTCCCTGGGCTTACAGGGACGCCAAATATGCAGGCGTGATCATTGGCGTCGACGCCGATGCCGCCAATGCGGAGAAGATCACCACCTGGTGCAAGGACTATTGGGAAGCTACGCATCCTTATTCTTCGGGCGGAGCTTATCTGAATTTTATCATGAACGAAGGACAGGATCGTATTAAAGCCAGTTACCGGCAAAATTATGATCGTCTGGCGGCGATCAAACGTAAATACGATCCGGACAATTTCTTCCGCGTTAATCAGAACATCGTTCCGGCATCCGTTACCGCCGGCGAGAATTCCTTAGCGGTGTAGCAAGAGCAGGCAGCCGATGACGATGAGGCCCCAGTAGACGTATTTGAAAAACGAGGCGCCGTGGAGGCGACGGTTGAAATAACGGCCGAGGAAGATGGCGGGGATGATGGCGGGAAGGGAAAAGAGGAAGAGTTTGAAGACGGGCCAACCGAGGAGACCGCGGAGGCCGTAGCCGGCGACGCCGAAGAGGCTGGCGGGAAGGAAATAGGCCTGGAGGGTGGCGCGAAAATGTTTGGCGCTCCAGCCGCGTGCATTGCCATAGGCTACGAGGGGTGGGCCGTTGAGACCATAGGCGCCACCGAGGATACCCGACAGGAAGCCGCAGACGAAGAGCCAGCCGCGGCTATCATGGTTCAGCCGTAGGGTATTGGTAGCCGTTAGTGAATAGATGCAATACATGATGATCAACACGCCGAGGCCGATCTTTGTCCAGTACTCGTTACCATAGACCAGCAAGAGAAGACCGAGGGGGATGCCCAGGAAGGCATAGATGATGAGCCATTTCGCGCTATTGAAATGTATTTCGCGATGATCCTGGACCACGACTACAGCGGCCACGAAAATCGAGATCAGGACACTCAGGGGTACGGCGATGTGGATCGGGATGAAGAGTACGAAGAGGGGAACGGCAACCAATGATTCGCCGAAGCCAAAGGTGGAACGGACCAGGGTCGCGATAAAACTAATGGCGATGATGGCGAAAAGAAGCATGGTGTGAACTGAGGCCGCAAAGATAAGCTGCGCTGCGCTTACTGCCCTCCGAGGGTCAAACTATAGTTGTTTTTGCTTATTTCCAACATTCTAATGCGCTGTAAGATAATTTCATGGCCGGAAGATCGTTTCAATAACAGCGGCCCTATGGTCGGCTGTGAAAAGATGACCGCTCACTGCGTACCCCGTCTTTTCCGCCTGGATTCGTAAAAACAAGCTGTTCAAATGATATAATCTTTTGATCCGTTTCCTGAGGTACCATTCCGCCAAACCCTTTTCAGCCTTCAACTGATTGGGCGTAGCACGCCGAACTTCTAACCCCCAGCCTTATACTGGGGGCTTTTGTATTTGGGGGCCTGAGCTTATGGCTGGCCGGAGCCGCCGGCGGAGCCGTAGACCTGGCCGTTAGCGTAGCTCGCATCGTCCGCCGCCAGCTGGACATAGATGGATGCCAGTTCGGCAGGCTGGCCGGGCCGGCCGAGGGGTGTCTGGCCGCCGAACTGCTTTAATTTTTCCTGGGTCGCCCCGCCGCTGACCTGGAGCGGGGTCCAGATGGGACCGGGGGCGACACCGTTCACGCGAATACCTTTGGGCCCGAGCTGTTTCGCCAGTGATTTTACATAGTTCATCGTCGCGGCCTTAGTTTGGGCATAGTCGTAGAGATCGGGGGAAGGATCATAAGCCTGCTCGGAGGTCGTGCCGATGATCACGGAACCGGGTTGCAGATGCGGCAGGGCCGCCTTAATGATCCAAAACGGCGCATAGATATTTGTTTTTATCGTCCAATCGAATTGATCGTCCGAAATATCGAGGATGGATTTATGGGATTGTTGCCGACCGGCGTTGCTGACGAGGATGTCCAGACCGCCAAGCCCGTCGACAGCCTGTTCCACCATCTTGCGGCACCACGCGGCGTCGCGGATATCGCCGGGAAGGGGAATTGCCTTCCGGCCTTCCGCCTTAATAAGTTCGATGACCTCTTTTGCATCGGGTTCCTCGGTGGGATAGTAAGAGATAGCCAAATCGGCGCCTTCGCGGGCATAGGCAATGGCGGCGGCTCGGCCCATTCCGGAGTCACCGCCGGTGATGAGGGCCTTACGGCCTTGCAGGCGGCCTGAACCCTTGTAACTTTTCTCGCCATGGTCGGGGCGGGGATCCATTTTTCCGGCTAGACCGGGCCATTCCTGGGTCTGTCCGGCGAAGGGCGGTTTGGGATATTTTGTCGTGGGGTCGACCAGGGGGCCGGGTTTGGCGATCACGGGTGCTGTTGATCCTTCCCGTGCCGAGGCAGCGGGTGTTCCTAATGATCGGCTTACTGTCATCACGGCCAGCCCGGTGCCGAGGCTGCGAATCACTTTTCGGCGGGTTATCACTTCCATAGTATCTTTTTACACCATAGCCTAAATTAGTGTGCCTTGATGGGCTGGGTATTTTTCTTCGCGGGGCATAAATCTTGCCGTGGGTAATTCGCTACTCAAACCATTTCATGATCTCCGCGCCGATGGCATCGATGAGCTTTTGGTCTTTTACCAAGTCCATCTTCCAGCCGCTTTTGCCATAGCGAATGATACCCAGGACTTCGTTGTTGAGGGTGATATCGAGTTCGTAACAGAAACCTTTTGTGCAGGTTTGGGTGACGGGAATGCCTTCGCCTTTGTATTTGATACCATTGTAGGCGAAGTTGAGCTCTACGGGTGTTTTCTCCAACTGTTCGATATATTCTTTGAGGAATTTGATAAGGTGTTTGCGCTGGGTGGGCCCGGAGGCGCTCCATTTGCCCCCGTCCGCGCGTTTGTGGGCGATTTTGAATTTGAGGCCCATCATTTTCGTATCGTAATCATTTGCATTCAGCTTTGCAGCCGTTTGGTGCGCTATGATATACCAGTGATATTCCGTGCCGACGGGCACGCCGGAGAAGTCGGGGGCCTTCCCTACCCGCCTTTTCGTAACGGCGTACGAGATCTCCCATAGATCGGGGGTGATCTTTGTCTCTTTCCAGTCGCCGGCGTCGTAGTGCCAGTGGTGGCCGCGGCCGATCTGGACGCCGGAATAGAGCTGGCCGCCGAACGATTTTAGTTTGTTAAAGGAGGCGCCAAGGTCTTTTTTTGTGGCGCCTTTGGGGGCGGTTCTCCTTGCGGCGGTTCTTTTGGCGGCGGTGCGCGCTGGCTTTTTCCTGGTGATCGTTGGCATAAGGATGTATTTATATAGGACGGGCGAAATAACTGTGCCAGGCGTGGCATAATTATTTGACGGATAGCTGTTAAATGTCCTAAAATTTACCGTTATGTCTTACGCAAAATTTCAAGCCTGTATCGAAACGTGTACCTATTGTGCGGCCATGTGTCATCAGTGTGCGGATGCTTGTTTAGAAGAAGACGATGTGCATGCCTTGAGGGATTGTATCCGGCTGGATCTGGAATGTGCGGCCGCGTGCCAGTCCGCTGTCGGCATGATGCAGATGGACGCCAAGTTCACCGAATCGTATTGTCAGCTTTGTGCGGATATCTGTGATGCTTGCGCCGAGGAATGTGGTAAACATGCGGCCATGGGGATGGAGCATTGCCGCATCTGCGCGGAAGCCTGCAAGGCATGTTCGGAGGCGTGCAGAGAGATGGTTACGGTTTCGTAAAAGCCCGGCGATTCGGTGAGGAGGGATACCGTTGATGCAGCTTTGATGCGGGCGTGCTGCTATGGGTGGCGCCGCAGATAGAATCTTCTGACGATGACCGGCGCCGACGAGACCTTTGGTTCGGTGCTGCGTCCATATTGCCATGCCGCCACCGTGACTGTCACCGGGTAGCGGGTCTTCGGCGGCATTTGTGTCATATAAAGTGTATCGTCCTTTATGATGGCCGGACCGTCGATCACGGTGAAGTGTACATGCAGATCGGCGTCGCTGGTCGCATGGAGCGGAATGGGTTGCTTGTCCGTGCGGTCGGAGATCGAATCGAAGGTGATGGTTTGGGGAGTTCCCTGGGTGTATGCGGCGGGCGCGGCCATCTCGGCCTGTTGCACGGCTGGTTTGAATATTCCGTCGCCAGGGAAGGTTGCTATGAATGTAAAGACCAGCGGGCGATGCGTGTCAACAAATGCGGTGTCCAGCGCGGCCAGAAAGGCCGGCGTTTCCATTTGCAATGAGAGTTCGAACAGGGTGTCGTCGATCTGCCGGAATGGGCCGACGACACGGGTGATGGTTATTTTCGAGGCATCATCGGGATGTGGCGCATGGGCGCCTGCCGGGAGGCCGGTCCACATGGCGGGGCGCGGCGATTCACCGGGGACGGTGTCGAGGAAGGCGGGATGAAGGATGAATTTTATTCCGTCGGCTTCAGGCTGCCAGGGTAGCTCGACCTGCAGGTGGGTGTCTTGTTGTTTTACAGTGTCGCCTTTTTGGATATAGCCCAATAGCGGTGTTTTCATCGAGCGGTAGGCCGACTCGTATTTGCGGGTGGAGTCTACGGTTTCGCGGTCGAAGAACCAAAAGGCCTGGGCGGGGTCGCCTTTGTAGCTGCCCACGGGCGCGGGGGATGGCGTCTGTGCGGAGGATGGCGTCTGTGCGGAGGATGGCGCCGCGGTCGGGATTTGGTTTTGCTGCCAGCGTTCCATGAGCCAGCCGGTGTGGCGGGGATCGACGGGGCGTAAGGGTTGGCCGGCGCGGCGGGGAAGGCGGTAGTACATCGCCTTTGAAATCCAGAAAGCGAGGTAGTCGATCTTTTTTTGCGTTGCGGCGAAATGGCCTTCGGCCGGGCAGGCCAGCATGCTGAGGGGCATCGCGGGATGAGCCTGGCGTTCCTTGAGCCCTTCCGCCGACCAGGCGTCGGCGGCTTCGTATTCACCCATGGTCTCGAGGCTTGGGATAAAATCGATGTTTTGATCTTTACTCCAGATATCGAAGGCAAAGCGTTTGTCTCTGAAGTAAGGCCACTGGCCGCTTACCGAGATACACGCGAGGGTACGCTCCGGCGCCCAGGCCGCGAGGTAATAGGGCCAGCTTGCTGCGGCGGAATGACCGATGCCGATCACCGGGGCGGTTGCGATCTCCGGGTAACCCGAGCTGTCTGCCAGGTCCTGCATCATCTTATTGAATACATCGCCTGCGCCTTCGGTAAACAGGAAGCGGTGATCGAACATCGGCGAGACCCAGACTTCGGCGACACCGAGGGCGGCCATCTTTTCGCGGAACCGGGCGTTCTCGACGATGGATAGCTCTTCCATATTATTTTGGGTGAGGATCACGGTCTTGACGGTGCGGCAGGTTGGTGGGATCCAGAGCCAGGCCCGGGCGTGGCGATTGGCTTTGCCGCCAGTGACGGGGACGGACCATTGCCAGACCGGGGCGGACGGCTCGCGTGTCGGGATGGCGCGGGGAGCCGTGGGATCGGGGATGGCGCGGGAGGCGACGGGTGTGGAGCGTTGCGGTTGCCGGGCCGAGGGGCGAATCCAGATTGCCTGGCCGCCGCTGGCGAGGAGTTTGGGGTGGAGGACGGTGTGGCTGTCGACGCTTCGATGGTCTATGCGCACATGCGTTGCCGTTGGTATCGAAGGGTCGTCCGAATAGATCGTGGCTTCGAAGGTTTTACCGGGGGGCAGGAAGCCGAGACCCGTGGGCAGCTCGCGCGCGCGGGTGTTGTTCAAGGTGCCGACAAACCACTGCTCGCCTTTGCGGCGGGCGATGGTGACATACTCACCGGGGTAGCCTTGCAGCACGTGGGTCTCGTCCCAGGTGGTGGGGATGGCGTCCCAGAATTCCAGTTCGGGTTCGTCGTGACTATCATCAGGGGCGTCGTACCAATAGAGCGTTTGCAGGGGACTATAGTATACCGCGGCCATGGCCAGCTGGTGGGCATGCGTTGTCCGAATGCGGGGACTGTAATAACAAAGCGTATAGTCGGCGCCGCCGGCGATGAACCGGGTGAAGGGCAAGACGGTGTTGTGTGTGGCGTCGGGCATCTCTTCGTTACCGCGGACACCTTCAGCCGTGAGGAGGTTGGGCCAGGTGCGTTGTTCGCCGGTAGGCCGCCAGTCGTCATGTACGTCGACCATGAGCTTGTTCTGTGCCGTCTTTTGAAACATGTCCTCGAGCCAGGTGGTCCAGCGATGGGAGCCAGCCTGTACGAATCCGAATTTTACGCCTACAACACCCCAGTCGTGATACACGCGGAATAGGGAATCGGATTGGGCATACAGCGCCTGCATATTGGCATAGAGCCAAACGCCGATGTCTTTTTGTTTTGCATAGCGCAGGATCGCGGGCAAGTCTACTGAAGGCTCGGGCCGGGTGGCGTCCGAGGCAAAGGTATAGGCGGGTCCATACCATTTCCAATCCAGCAGCAGGTATTGCATATGATGTTTGACAAGAAAATCGATGTTCGCGAATGCGGCCTGCGGGGTCTGCGTCATCAGCCGCATTTGTTTGCCGGGAATGATCCAGCTCGAATCGGCGATCTTATTGCGTGGGTTGAGATCTTCGACCAGGTAGTCGTGTTCGATGAGGTCGCCGGGTCTTTCGCCGACGAGGATGAGGCGCCAGGGTGTGCCCACCGGAGATATCAGATCGGCGGGGCCATACATGGAGGTGACGATGGTGTTTTCCTTTTGGTCCGAGAGTTTGAATTTTGTTCGGCTGTAGTCCACCATACCCGCTTCGGTAAGGCAGACATAGAGGCTGTCGGGGAGTTGTAGTGTCAGGGGCCGTTCGGTTTCACCGGGCCAGGCTTTCAGGGGTAGCAGGCTATAGGGTCCCTGGGCCCAATTCGTATACCACGCTTTGGTGTCTGCGGGCAGCTGGAATTCGGTGTTCTCCGACGTTATGCGGTAATAAGTTCCTTTGGGATTTTCGGGGAAGTAGTAACGGAGGGCGATGCCTTCGTTGTAGCAGCGAAGTTCGACGTCCATGGTATAGATGGGGTTGTCGTCCTTCATCAGATGGATCACGGCGGCGTTATAACGGTCCGGGATGGAACCGCGTTCGCCATAGAGCGGATGCCAGGTGGTGTCGCGGTGGTAATAGTCGATATGCGTGATACGGAGATTTTCGCACCAGTCGGTATGCTGGTCAATAGGGAGGCCCATGGCTTCTTCCGAAAGGCGGTTGTCGAGGCGGATATCCAGGGCGGACTCGGCTATCACGGGTTTGCCGTTGTAGGCTACGTGATACGACATCTGGCGTTTATCCGGGGCGACCTCGCTTTGGCGGAAGACGACGTTGAGTTTTCCGTCGGGGGAAGATAGGCTAACCGTTGGGGGGGTGTAGTAGAGAAGGGTGCCGAATCCGGGCTGGTCCCGGTCGTACCCTTCGGGGCGGATCTTTTCTATGACCTGGCTGGTGTAGGGCATGGCGAGGCCTTTGAGGCGGACATAGTGGTTGTAGACCATTTCGTAGATGGGAATGAAATGTCCGCGGCTTTTGGGTGAAATTACGGTCCAGTCCGAATATTTGCCGGTAATGTCCTTCCAGGTGGTAAAGGGAACGTCGTCCGAGCCGAGATTGTATTTCGCTACATATTCGAAGCCTTTGAGGAGACGGTTGTCATACGCGGAATACAGATCGTTGCCCTGGTTCCAGGCGATCTGACAAACGGTAGCCAATGCGCCGAGCCCGAGTTGCGAATGTCCCTGGTCGCGGCCGCTTTCCTGGATCTGACCGGTAGTTGCGCTGATGTAATTGCAGATGGTGCCGTTGTCATGGGCGTTGTAGAAGAAGTCGACGGCTTTTTTATACATCGCGCGGTTGTTGAAATAGATGGCCGCGGACATGTATGTTTTGGTGACGATGGGTCCCCAGTTGCCGTTCGTGTAGGCGGGGGTATCGTAGAATTTTTTGCAGACCGGAAGGAATATGCCGAGGATCATCCGGTTGATCTTTTTGGTTGTCGAGGCGGGGATATTCTTATACGTATAGCGAAGGAGTTCCATGGCGTTGATGATCTTGAGTCCTTCGAGACCGGCTAGCAACGGCGCGTCATTGGTGTTCGGGATCGTGGTGAGGCTATCGGCATAGGCCCCGAGGATGGCGAGTGCCCGTTGCGCATGAGCGGAGTCCCCGGTTGCCGCCCACAGAAGGGTATTCAGCCAGGCCGAGCTGAAATCCTGCTCAAACGAGGATTTGGTATAGCTGTAATCGCCGTCACGCGAGATGACCCGAAAGGGGCCTTTGAGCTTATAGTCGGCGCTGGACAGGGGGAGATCGCGGAGCAGTTCATAGGAGCCATATTCCGGCATCCGGTGATCATCCGCGACGGCTTTGAGATGGGTGAGATCCGCGGCTGTCAGCAGGATGCCCGGATGTACGAAGGGTTTTTGGGCAACAAGGAGGGACGAATACAGGACCGTGAATAAAAGCAGAATGGATCTCATTAATTGCCGGTGGCTGCCAGGGAGAAGACAGCCTTTGTTT
Organism: Chitinophagaceae bacterium; assembly: GCA_025934485.1. Taxonomy (GTDB): domain Bacteria; phylum Bacteroidota; class Bacteroidia; order Chitinophagales; family Chitinophagaceae; genus Puia. The sequence goes on along the minus strand of JAICXX010000005.1, from coordinate 50,103 downwards.
TTAGTGTGGAAGAACGGATGACCATGCGGGTGGGCAGGACGATGGGAGCCTTTCGCTTTGTTGCGGTTTTTTCCTGGGGGTGGCCGCTGATGCAATGGAAGATATTTTCGACGATCTCATCGAGCGGTTGCACGATGGCGGTAATGGCCGGCGCAAAGAACTGAAAATTCTCGTTGTCATCGAAACCGATGACGGCTAGTGAATCGGGAATGCTTTTTTTGTGTTGCCGGAGGATGCCCAGAATGGTCAGGCCGAGGCTGCTATCGGCGAAGAGGAGTCCATCGAGTTTTTTGTTCTCTCTAAGCAGGGTCTGCAGAGCCGTCGTGACCTCGGCGATGGAAGCGGCCGGAGACAGTTCGATGACGGTAGCGGGCAGGGAGTGGCTGTGCATGGCGGCTTCATAGCCCTTGGTCCGGTCGGCGACACGTTTTTGCCCGGAGGTGACGGTGACCAGGGCGATGTGGCGACGGCCCGTTTGTACCAGATGGGCGACCGCTTCGTAGGCTCCCTTGAAATTGTCGGCAAGGATGGAATAAGGCCCCGCATCCATGGCGAAGCGGTCGAACAGCACCACGGGACTACCCCGGTGGATGAGCTTTTTGAGGTCCGGTTCGACGCCCTGGGGAGGGGCTATGATATACCCGGCGACGTTCATATTATTGAATACCGAGATCAATTTGGGCATGAAGCTAATGTCATTCTCGGTGCTGCCAAACACCAATTTATAGCCAAGGCTCCGGGCGCGGCGGTCGATCCGCCGGGCGAAACCGGCGAAAAAGGGGTCGGAGACGTGATCGACCAGCATGGCGATGAGCTTACCGGGACCAGAGGCGTTATTTTCTGAAATTGGTGGCATAACAATCGGGTTTTAAGGTAGAAACGTATGATAAAACTAGATTAGAAACGAGCGTTTTCAAAGGGGGCATTCTCATAAAATGAGGGCAAATCGGTTTATTTTTCGAATTTCAGGTCTTCCACATGTTCCCCGACAAAGAATCCCGCCATATCCGAGGTTTTGTACCAGGCGGGTTTGCCGGGCATCGAATCGGAGATCAAGATACCGTTGATGCGGAGGTTGCGGAAAGTGATGTTGCGGATGGGGTGAGCTTCGTCATAGCCGGAAATAATAGAGAGGGAAGCGTGGGTGCCGGTATAGCGGATATTGTTAAAGAGGATGTCCTCGATCCCCTTGCCGGGGGCTGTATTGTATTTTTTGTTATACATTATCCTAAGATTGACAAGTTGACCCTGCCGGAAGTCTTCGACGCGGATGTCGTCGAAATGTACGTCGCGGATCAGATTGCTGTCGCCGGCGTCGAGGCACATACAGCCCTGGTAGTCGACCTGGTGTTCCTGCTGGTCGAGGATGTCTATGTCTTCGAAGCGGAGTGTTTCAAGGGTGTCGGGCTGTGCGGGGTCGCCGTGGGTGCCCACGAGGATGGGATGGGCGACATCGGCCCAGAGGGTGGAATGCCGGACGGTAATGTTGCGGGTGTTACCATAATAATTCCAGCGATGGCCATAGATGGCGATGCAATCGTCCGAATTGCGCATATAGACGTTGTCGATCAAGACGTCCCGGGAGCAAAAGATGTCGATGCCGTCGTTATTGCCCCCTGCGCTAAAGGATTTGAGGTTGCGGATCTGTATGTTTTGGCTGGAGCCAATGAGGACGGTGTAGGTGCTGGGCAGGACGATGAGGCCTTCGATGGTTACATTTTTTGAGAAATTGATGAGCAGGGCGTTGTGGTGTGACTGAAATAGGATGCCGCGGCCGCTGAGATGGACGTTCTCGGCATGTTCGATGAGGAACTGACCTTCTACCACGGCGCCGCCCGCGAGGTAGACCCGCTTGTTACTGGTGAGGTGGACCGTTCCGACGTGATGGAGGCCGGGACCATAATATATGGTGTTGGTGTCGGGGGTGCTTGGGGTTTCGGGGGAGCCGGCGAAAAGCTGGAGATTGTGAAAGATGTCGCCATCCAATTCTATGGAGAGGTTGCTGGGGTGATCGAGGGTGAAGTGAATCGTGTGGTGATCGAGCGTCGGATGGATGTCATAAGACAGCGGGCGGATGCGGGCGGTGGTGAATTTTCGTGCCGGGACTTCGATGGCGATCTCGACCTGACCGGTGAAATCCAAATAAGCCATGGCGCTTGTTTCGGGTTTGAAGGCTCCTATCCGGCCGTCCGCCACTGTCACCTGGTAGACTGGGATGGCTTTCCAGGGGCCGCCGGGGTTGCGGGCTTTGACGGTGAATGTGGTGTTGCGGGGCAAGGCTTCCGTTGCCGGATAGACGATCAATTTTTGAGCAGTGGCAGGGAGGGCGAAAAATGCGATCAATGGCAAGAAGCGAAGAGACATACGATTATGCATGACATAAAGCTAGGGGGTGATACCGGGCGGCGACTGGGGCGATTCGGCTAAGAAGAGGGGAAATCGGTAAGCCTTCATTATTGATGGTTTAGCCCTCTCTTTTGCGTGACAGAGGATCTATTTTGGCGGAAAATGTCATATGAAAAAAAACTACACTTGCTTATTGGTCGGATTGCTATTGGGGGTATCGTTGGCGGGCTTGGCTCAGCCTTTTGTTCATCCCGGAGGACTGCATACGCAGGCGGATCTCGACAGGATGAAGACGCAGGTAGCCGCGGGGGCGCATCCGTGGATCGATGACTGGAATGTGCTCATCAAAGATCCGCAGGCGCAGAATACTTATACGCCGAAACCGCTGGCCAACCTGGGCTCTAGCCGGCAGCAGGCGGATGCCGACGCGCATGCGGCTTATCTGAATGCGATCCGGTGGTATATCTCCGGTGACACCTCGTATGCCGCCTGTGCGGTGCGTATCTGTAATGCCTGGTCGGCGGTGACGAGCCAGGTACCCAGCGGGACGGATGTGCCGGGTTTGAGTGGTATCCCAATCTTTGATTTTAGTCTGGCGGCGGAAGTACTGCGTATCTATCCCGGTTGGGACACGGCGCATTTTAATGCCTTCAAGACGATGATGACGACATGGTTCTATCCCGTGTGTCATAACTTTCTGACCAATCACAATAGGGCGTGTATCACTAATTATTGGGCGAACTGGGACATCAGCAATATCGGGGCGTTGATCGCGATGGGTGTGCTTTGCGATGACTCGGCGATCTATAATGAGGGAGTGAGTTATTTCAAGAATGGGGCAGGTGCGGGCAACATTATGAATGCCGTATACACGCTTTATCCGGGAGGGCTCGGTCAGTGGCAGGAGAGCGGGCGGGACCAGGAGCATGCGCAGCTGGGCGTGGGTATGATGGCTTATGCCTGTCAGGTGGCGTGGAACCAGGGTTTGGATCTTTTTAGTTATTCTTCGAACCGATTGTTAGCCGGAGCCGAGTATGTGGCGGAGACGAATTTGTGGAACCCGGTGCCGTATACCTTTTATAACAACTGTGCAAATGCGAAACAGGACTGGGTAGCGTCCAATGGGCGGGGGCGGCTGGATGACCGGCCCATCTGGGAGCTGGTCTATAATCACTATGTGGTATTGCAGGGACAACCTGCGCCCGGCGTTCAGTCGATGGCGCAGCTGATGCGGCCGGAGCATGGGAGTACGGATCATTTTGGTTATGGGACGTTGACATTCACGCAGCAGGCTGCTACTTCCGCTTATCCGCCTTCGCCGGTGGCAGCCACGCCGACGGCTGTGAGTGCTTCAGCGGGGGTATCGCAGGTCACGCTGAGCTGGACGGCGCCGCCGGGGAATACGGCCCAGGGTTACATAGTGAGGCGGGCGACGGTGAGTGGAGGACCTTATACTACGATCTCTTCGGTCAACAGCAATACTACGCCAAAGTATACGGATGCGAGCGTAAGCAATGGCGTTGCTTATTATTACGTGGTAGCCTCGGTAAATCAGAGTGGTATCAGTGCCAACTCCACGGAGGTAAGTGCCACGGCGAAGGCGACGAGCACTACCCTGCCCGCGGGCTGGGTGCGGCAGGATGTCGGGACGGTGAGCGTGGCCGGTAGCGCGGGATATGCATCCGTCGACAGCGGGACCTTCCGGGTGAATGGTTCGGGCAGTGGAATTGGCGGCACCGCGGATGGGTTTACTTACGTTTATGCGAGTGCGATAGGCAATGTCACCGTGACGGCACGGTTGTGGAATGTCACCGGAACGTTGAGCAGGACGGGCATCATGTTCCGGGAGTCTTTGGCGGCGGGGGCACGGACGGCGCTCGTGAAGCTGGGGGATGTGGGGTCGAGGGAAGGCGGTTTTTGTTATCGTAGTACGACCGGGGGTTCGATGACGACCTTTGGCGGCAATGACTATACTACGACGCCGGTGTGGTATCGGGTTCAACGGTCGGGTAATACGTTTACCGGTTTTGAGTCTGCCGATGGCGTAACGTGGTTTACGGTAGATTCGGTGACAATACCGATGGCCGATACCTTTTATGTTGGTTTGGCTTCCTGTTCGGGATCTTCCGCGCTCGACAGCAGTGTGTTCGATCATGTCGCCGTAACGGGTGGTGACGGTGTTCCCTTGGCGCCCGCGAGTTTGCAGGGGACGGCGGCAAGCTCATCGCAGATCAATCTGATCTGGACTTCGGTGCCCGGGGCCTCGAGCTATAGTATTCAACGGGCGACCGTAAGCGGCGGACCTTATACGGTTGTCGCGTCGGGGATAACGGATACGGTGTATGCGAATACGGGGCTGCCCGACAGCACCACTTTCTATTATATCGTGTCGGCGTCTGATGTGGCGGGTGCGGGGGTTTCTACGCCGGAGATCAGGGTGCAGACGTTGCCGTTGAGTTTACCGAAAGCGCCGGCGGGAGTGGGCTTTGTTGCGGGGAACTCGCGGGTCTCGCTGAGCTGGTCATTAGTGTCCGGGGCAACCGGTTATATTGTTCAACGTTCGGTGGCGGCTGCCGGGCCTTTTGTGACGGTGGGTTCGACGGACACGACTGTTTTGGTTGATTCGGGGGTTGTGAATGGAGCCTCTTATTATTATACTATTAGCGGGGTAAACCGGCTGGGAGCCGGACCTTCGGATACGGCGGTCTTTACGATGCCGATAAAGGTTTCCGGCTCGCTGATCGGCACCCCTGGGTCTTTTGGTAATAATGCGAAGAATACTGCTGCGGCGGCGATGGATGGGAATATTGCCACGTTCTTTGATGCGCCGCAGGGTAGCGGGGATTGGGTGGGGATCGATCTGGGACTGGATACCAGCGTGGTGATCACGCGGGTGAGCTTTGTACCGCGGGTGAATTACGCGTCGCGGATGGTGGGTGGTGTCTTTCAGGGCGCTAATCTGCCGGATTTCAGTGATGCGGTGACGTTGTATCCTGTGAGCCTTGCGCCGACGCAGGGTGTTTATACCGATGGACAGGTGAGTGATAGCATGCATTTCCGGTATCTAAGGTATGTTTCCGGCACTAATGGTTATTGTAATGTGGCCGAGATCCAGTTCTGGGGATATAGCCGGGTGGATACGCCGACAGGTACGCCGCCTCCGCCGGTTTCGTTTTCGGCGGCTTCTGCCGTCAAGGGCGTTTCGCTTGGCTGGGCGCCTGACCGTTGGGCGAGCTCCTACCAGGTCAAACGGGCTTCAACAGGCGCCGGTCCTTATTCGGTAGTGGGTACGGTGTCGGGGCTGAGCTTTGCCGACACGCTAACGACCGTGGGATCGACCTATTTTTATACGGTGAGTGGTATCGACTCGTATGGTGTAGGGCAGGTTTCGACGCCGGTGACGCTGGTGGCAGGGGCTGCTTTGCATGGTGGGTTGATCGGCACGTCCGGTTCGTATGGTAATGTGGCGGCGAATACCGATGCGGCGGCTATGGATGGGAATCTCAATACCTATTTCGATGCCCCTGTGGGCGACAGCGCCTGGGTAGGTATCGCGTTGGGTGCGGACACCGGTGCGCGGGTTACGCAGATAAGTTTTGTGCCGCGTAGTACCTTCCCGCAACGCATGGTAGGTGGCGTGTTTCAGGGCGCCAATAAGGCCGATTTCAGTGATGCAAAGACATTGTTTACTGTCGATACCCTGCCTGCTGCGGGGGTATATACGTCCTCGCAGATCCCGGATTCGGGTGTTTATCACTATCTGCGCTATCTGTCGCCTGACAATGGTTTTTGTAATGTGGCCGAGATACAGTTTTGGGGTATCGCCAAGCTGAATCAGACGCTGAGCTTCGACTTGCTGGCCGCGATGCATTTGGGCGATGCTGACCAAACGCTTTCGGCGGTTGCTTCCACAGGAGGGCCTGTGAGCTTTAGCAGTTCCGACACGCTTGTCGCGGTGATCCGGAATGGGAATATCCATGCGCTTACTGCCGGGACGACGGTTGTGACGGCGACGCAGGCGGGCAATAATGTATACAATAGTGTTTCGGCGAGCCAGCAATTGACGGTGTTACCGGTAAATCTGCAGGTGCTTTACCGGAATGGAAGTGATGCCGGCGATACGTCCACCAATACGTTGCGACCGTTCTTTGAAGTCGTGAACGCCGATAGCCTGGGCTATGCCTATAGTGGGTTGACCGCGCGGTACTGGTTCACGCCTGAGAACTACGGCGGCATCAATACGTGGGTCGATTATGCCGCGCTGGGCAGCGGGTTGGTACAAGGAGGGTACGTTCCGCTGGCTTTGCCGTATAACCAGGCTTTTGGTTATGTGCAATATAGTTTCGATTCTTTAGCCGGTGTGTTGGCGCCCGGTGGCTCATCGGGAGAGATCCAGACCCGGGTTGCCGGTGCGGCCTGGCCGGAGATGGATCAGAACAATGACTATTCGTTTGCGAACACGGCTTCGTATGGAGCGAATGGTAACTTTACGCTTTATCGCAATGGGGTGCTGGTATGGGGTGTCGAGCCTTTGGCGGTAGCGCCGGTGGTTTCGGTGCAGCCGTTGTATGAGAATCAGAATCGAAAGACGGCGGGTAACACGATCAGCACTTATCTGCAGTTAACCAACCGGGGTAATGTACCGCTTTCGTACAATGATTTGCGTGTACAGTATTGGTTTACGGAGGATGGGACTGCGGCGTTGAATTACTGGATCGACTATGCGCAGCTGGGGAGCTCTTCTTTGACCGGGCGGTTCGTTTCGCTGTCACCCGCTTTGGATAGCGCCGACACTTATTTCGAGCTGGGGGTGGATTCGTCTGCCGGTGCCTTGTATCCGTTGAGCAGCACGGGGAATATTCAATATCGGATCGCAAAGTCTGACTGGAGCAATTTCAACGAGGTCAATGACTGGTCGTGGATGCCGGCTGCGGGTTCGTTTGCGCCGAACGATCATATCACGGTATACTATAAGGGGCAGCTGATCTATGGGTTGGAGCCCGGGGGTGCTGTGGCTGGCTCGTTTGCCGCGGCCGGTGCGATGCAAGCCGGAGCGGCGAGACTGTCGTCTGTGTCCGTTTGGCCGAATCCCGTAGTGGGACGGGTGTTCTATGTCAAGGCTGGCCCGGGGTTCGTGGGTTCGACCATCAAGCTGAGCTTGTATGATAATACGGGGCGTGCGATCCTCGCCCAGCTGGTGCAGCGATATGATGGATCGACGATACAGGTGCTGTTGCCGTCGCCTTTGGCTGCCGGGATGTATCTCTTACGGTTGAATGACGGGGAGCCGGTGAAGCTATTGATCGAGTGATCCGGAGAGTCTAAACTAATCGAAGTCGGCGCAGCTGCCGGTCTTTGCGTCGGCGGGGCTTGTGCAGAAGATGCCGAGCTTTGCGCCGATCCAGGGAGACTTTTATTTGTTCTTTTTGATCGTGTAGCGTGAAGAGAGGGGTTTACGGTATTTGCGGATGTATTCGGCGGCTGTGATGCCATAGACCTTTTGGAACTGTTCGCGAAAATGGGTGCGGTCGAGGATGCCGACCCTGGCGGCGATCTCGTTCACATTTAATTCGGTGTTGATGCAAAGGATGGCCGCATTGCGCAAGCGCACCTGCCGGATAAAGGCGTTGAGCGACTGACCGGTGAGGGCCTTTATTTTTTTGTAGAGCGAGGAATGGCTGACGCCCATGGCAGTAGCCAGTTCCGGGATTGCGAAGTCTTCTTCATCGAGATGTTGTTCGATGATGCCGATGCATTTATCGAGGAAGGTCTTATCCGCATCCGAGATGCCGCGGAGCGGTTGGTTGCCGGTGATCTCGTTGAAAAGCGCTTCGCGAAAGCTGTTGCGGCTTTGTAGCAGGTTAGTGACACGCGCGCGAAGCAGGTCTTTGTCGAAGGGCTTTGTGAGATAGAGATCGGCGCCTCCCTGGGTCCCCTGCATTTCCGAATCGGCTGTGGGCGTACCGGTGAGGAGGATCACGGGGATATGCCGGGATATGGGGTCTGTTTTGAGGGCCTTGCAGACATCGATGCCATTGATGCCCTGCATCCGAATGTCGCTGATGACGAGGTCGGGCAGGTGTTCCAATGCCTGCCGGAGGCCTTGTGTCCCATCCGGCGCTTCATAGACGGTCATGGTGGGGCGGAAGATGGCAGCGATGTATTGCCGCAGCGATTGGTCATCGTCGATGATGAGCAGGGAATATTTTTCATCGATGAGTGGGGCGGGTGTGGCTATAGGGGTTTCGGTGTCTTCGCCGGAAGTTGCCATCTCGGCGGTGATGAGTTCCTGAAATAATTCGCCGGGATGGTCGATGTGTTCGAGTGGAGCGGCGACGGGATTTGCGGTGTTTGCCGGAAGACGCAGGACGAAGCTGGTACCTATACCTTCTTTGCTGGTATAGGTCAGGTCGCCGTTGTGGGCGAGTGCGAACTGACGGGCAAGGTAGAGGCCGATGCCGAAACCTGGCTTTGGCCGTTTCTCTGCGCCGGTGGTTCCGGTGCTTTCGGACTGGTAGAAGCGCTGGAAGATCTTGTCGCCGGCCGCCGCGGGTATCCCCGGACCGGAATCCGCGACGCTTATTTCGATCATGTTATTGGATGTGGTCATGGAGACTGTGACCTCGCCCCCCGGCGGGGTATATTTCAGCGCATTGGAGACGAGGTTGAATAAGATGATCTCGAGTTTATCGCGGTCCGCAATGATGTCCAGCGTCTGGCTAGTGCAGTCGAAGGTATAACGGATATCTTTGGCGCGTGCCTGCTGGGTGAAGCTCAGAAATACCTCACGGCCGAGGTCGACGAGGTTCATGCGGCTGGTGATGAGCCGGTCTTCACCGCTATCCGCTTTTCGGAACAGGAGCAACTGATCGACGAGGCTGAGCATGCGGCGGGCGTTGCGGTGAACTACCTGCAGTTCTGCCTGTTCGTAACCGGTATCAGCGTTTTTCTTGAGAAGGTCCTTTATCGGATTGATGATCAGCGTAAGCGGGGTGCGAAATTCGTGGGCGATGTTCGTGAAGAAGCCGATGCGTTTTTCGTGTTCGGCGCGCTCCTTTTCCGCGGTGAGTTTTGTCATGGCGATCTCATAGGTTAGACGGGTCTGGCGGGTTTTGTAGTGTAAATACAGATAGAGCAGACCCGCGACTATAAGGATATACAGCGTATAGGCCCAGGAGGTACGATACCACGGTGGGAGGATCGTGATACCGAGGGTCATGTCCATGGGATTCCAGGTGCCTTCCGCATCGGTATTCCTAACATGGAAGAGATAGTGTCCGGGTTCCAGGTGGGTGTAAGTAGCCTGTCGCTGCGCACCTGCCTGTGTCCATTTGTGGTCCCATCCTTCCATGTAATATGCGTAGCGGATCTCGCCGGGTGTGGAGAATTCGAGCGCGGTAAAGTCAAAGGAAAGGAAGGCCTTGTCGTAGGGGACGCTGATAGCTTGTGCCTGGCTGGAGCCCCAGCGTTCGACGAGGGTGGTGTCTTTTTGGATGGGTTCCCCATTGACGGTGATCGCGGTGAGCATGAGGTGCGGCATCTCGCGGGTTTCGCTGATGTCCGCGGGGTCGAAAAGGTTAAAGCCTTTGATGCCGCCGAAGGCGAATTCGCCTGAACGCAATGCCAATGCGGAGTTGTAGATGAACTCGTTGCTCTGCAGGCCATCGCTTTCGTAATAATTGCGGAATCTTTTCGTGGCGGGGTTGAAACGGGAAAGGCCATACGCCGTGCTTAGCCAGAGCGCGCCGGTGCTGTCTTCGAGGATGGCGTTGACGGTATTGTTGCAAAGTCCCTCATCGGTGGTATAGCGATCGGTGATGGTGTGGCGGTGGCGGTCGAAGCGGAGGAGTCCGCCCCCTTCGGTTCCCAACCAGAGGGAGCCTTTGTGGTCTTCATAGATACAATGGACCGTGGCGCCTACGGGGTAATAGTTATGGTGGCGGGTGGTGCGGTCTATCTCGATGAGCTGGCTGAGATTGCCGCCCCAGAGAGAGCCTTCATGGTCTTCATAGAGGGCAAAGATATCGCTGAGGTTGGGATCGAAGAGGGTGAAGTGATCCGTGGCTGGGTCGAAGCGATACAGGGCGCCCATGAGGCTTACCTGGCGAAGTGTCGTAGCCCAGATGTTGTGTTCGCGGTCGCCATAGACGACCCAAACCCAATTAGTCTCCTGGCCGGAGGGTGCTTTATTGCAGTAGTAATGATCCGTGTGGCCGGTGCGGAGGTCGATACGGTCGATGCCGGCGCCCTGCACCGCGGCCCAGATATGACCGGTGCTGTCAGAATAGAGGCTGATCACTTTATCCGTTGATGGCCGCCTTACGCCGAAGTGGGTGAACCGCTGCCTGTGTCTGTCGTAGAGCAGGATGCCATTCCCTTCCGTGCCGACGAGCAGATTGCTATCGGGCGTTTCGGCAAAGCAGGTCACAAAATCGGCGGGGCTGCCGGCGAGACCGGGGAGGTGGGAAAAGGTATGGAACCGGCTGCGTTGGGGGTCGATGACACCGACGCCGCCTTTGGCTGTACCGATCCATCCGCTGCCGTCATGTGCCATGCAGAGGGCATAGATGGTCCCATATTGGAGGGTTTCCGTACTGTCGTCGAGAGGTTGCGGCAGTATTTTTTTAGCATCGAGATCCCAGGTGAGTACGCGGCCGTTGACGGTGCCCAGGAGCAGCCCGCCTTTTTCGTTCGATCTCAACACCCAAATCTCATCCTGGCTTTTTGCGGGCAGGGTCCAGGTGCGGGTGAAGGTGTTGATTGTGGCGTCGTAGCGATAAAGGTTTGCACCGCTGCCGGCCCAGAGTGTATGGGCGGCGATCTCCAGTGAGCCGGCGAGTGGAAGTTGGGTGTTGACGAGGTGGAGCTTTCTTGTTGTGGCGTCGAAACGACAGAGACCTTTTTTTTGGACCTGCACCCAGATGTTGTCGCCGTCGGCTTTTATGGCGTGAATACCGTATGAGGTTGCCGCCGGTGTTTGGGCGATGGTGACGGGAATGGCTGCCGATGCGCCCTTTAGATAGATCAGCAGGCCGGTTTCTTCGGTGCCGATGAGGATGTTGCCATGGCCGTCGTCACAAAGCTCTTTTATCACGTCGTCTATGGGTCTTTTGTGACCTTGGGGGTCGGTCCAGCTGAGCGTGGAGAAGCGGCCCAGCAGCGGATCGTAGATACAGAGACCCTGGCGGGTGCCGATCCAGATCCTTCCGGTGTTATCTTCGAGCAGGCTGAGGACGTAATTGCTAAGGAGAGAATTGGTGTCTTTGAACTGGTGACGGAAGACGGTAAATGTATTGCCATCATAGCGGTTTAGTCCGTCGCGGGTCCCGAACCAGAGAAAGCCGTTATGATCCTGGAAGATACAGCGGACAGTATTGTTGGACAGGCCTTGTTGAATGTCGAGGAATACCACCGGGGTAAGCGGCGGGTGCTCGGCTTGTACTGTCGTGGATGTGATGAAGAATAGGAGTCCTATGTACCATCGTCTTGTCATGCAGACTTGAAGTTAGCCAATTTTATGTTTTGCCGCGATGGGGGCGGCGGCGGGGGTTGTGACCGGGTTGGCGGCCGGGAGTGGCATGGACGATTGCCGGACTACGAGCTTTGTCGGCAGGATGATCTTTTCGGTTTTCTTATTGCTCTTGCCGGTGAGGTTCGTGCTGAGCAGATTGACGAGGGCTTCGCACAGTTCATTGACGGGTTGAGCCACTGCGGTGATGGAGGGGCTGTGTGCCCGAAGGAAATTGTTATCGTCGAAGACGACCATGCCGACGTCGTGGCCAATCTTCCAGGAGAGGAGCCGAAGGGCTTCGAGTCCGCTGAGCGCCAGCGAGCCGGTGGCAAAGAAGACGGCGTCGATGCCGGATTTACTGCTGAGGAAGCGGGCTATCTTTTCCACGGCGGCCGGTGTGTCGCGTTCGGCAAAGCCGATCTTTTTTACCAGGACGGGCATTCCGGTGCGCCCGGCCGCGCGTTTATAGCCGTTAAGGCGATCCGCCATCTGGCCCTGATCGGAGTCGAGGGTGATGAAGGCGACATGGCGAAATCCCTGGTTGTAGAGATGCATTACTGCATTTTCGCTGCTCTTGCCGTTGTCGACGCCGACGTAGGGTGTGCGGATATTTTTCAGCGGCCGGTCGAAGAGCACGACGGGTATCTCATCGGAGATGAGCTGGCGGATATCGCGTTCGATCCCTGGCGGCGGGCTGATGATGAATCCATCGACATTCTGGCGGCGGAAGTCGGCGATGAGCTCGCGTGTCTTCTCGGTGTCGTTGTCGGTGCTCATGTAAACCACCTTGATGCCCAGGGGTCTGGTCAGCTCGGCGATGCGGCCGGCGATGGCGGCGAAGAAATTGTCGGCGATGTCTTCGACCATGAGGCAGATGATATCGGTGCGGCCGGTGCGCAGGCTAATAGGCAGTTTGCGGGGCTGGTAGTTGTTGTCGCGAGCAAATTTCAGGATCTTTTTTTCGAGGCTGTCGCTGATGCGCATTTCCCTGGCTTTGCCGTTGAGGACATAGGAGATCGTCGCTGTACTGATGTTCAGCGCCTTTGCTATATCCTTAATCGACAGTTTACTCATATAGTTGCAAAATAGGCATTATACCGCGGAAAACCCAGTTCATCGCAGAATCATTGCCTCGCCGCCAGCCGCGGGAAGATGGATGTTCAGCAGGTCGTGTGCTTTTAATTCTTCGTGGCGGATGGCGATGCCGCCATGGCCGTCGTCCTGGTAGATGGTGGCGTCATAGGTTCTTTGTGCTTTCAGGAAGTCGAGACGGAGGGAGGCCGTGACGCCCTGTGGGCCGGCGGCGTTGCCGATGAACCAGGTGTCGCCGTGGCGGCGCGCGACGCTGATGTACTTCCCGATCTCGCCGGCGAGGTAGTGGGTCTCGTCCCATACTGTAGGAACGAGGGTGAAGAACTCGATGTCTTTTTCATTTGTATAATCGTTGGGATCCCCGTACCAGAAAATGGATTGCAGCGGGCTGAAGTAGATCACCGTGAGCGCCAACTGCTGGGCCTTACTGACGTGAAGGTTTTTTGCGAAGCTGTTGCGGGCATTGGGATAGCAGAAGGTGAAGTCGGCGGGTCCGGCCAGGAAGCGGGTGAAGGGCAGCACGGTGGTGTGGAAGGCATCGGGTCCATGCTCGTCACCGCGGATGCCTTCCTGGGTGAGCAAGCCCGGCCAGCGGTGGCTGAGGCCGGTGGGTTTATAGTTATCGTGGATGTCGAGGATAAAGCCTCTTGCAGTTGCCTTTTTGATCGCTTTTGCGAGCCAGCGGATGCCATCTTGAGTTATCCCGTCGACGAAACCGAATTTGAGTCCGGCGACACCCCATTGTTTATAGAGGGGCAGAATGGTGTCGAGGTGGGCGCGGAGGCCGACATAATTGACGTAGAGGATGATGCCGATGCGGTGTGCTTTTCCATAGCGGATGACGGCGGGCATGTCGATGGCGGCGATGGATTTGGTGGGGTCGGAGATCGTTCGGAACTCTGCGCCATACCAGCCGGCGTCGAAGAGGATGTATTGAAAATGATGTTTGGCGGCGAAGTCGATGCAGTCGAGGCCGGCGCGCGTGGTGAGTTTGGCGCGGATGAGTTTTCCGGGGCGGATGTTTTTTGGGTTGGCGGCTCCTTGCGGCGTTAGCTTTAAGTTGAGCTCGCTGCAACGGTGAAGGCCGATGGCGGTGGAGGCGATGCTGATGGTGCGCCAGGGGGTGTGGTCTTGAATCTCGACGAGTGTGTCGTGGGGATATGTTAGTGTCAGACCGTTTGCCGTGGCGGCCAGTTCGGCTTTGGTGTAGTCATCGTTGTCGGATTCGCCGATGCTGATGTAGGTATGTCCGTTAGTGAGCGTAGCCGGAAGGTCGCAGGTTTTTTGGAGGGTATCGGTTGCTGTGGGGGTGAATACCGATTCCTGATTATATTGGTAGAGCGTGTAAGCGCCTCGTAATCGGAAGCCCGTGAGTTCCCGGCGGATGGTGATGGTTTCGTTTTTCACGCCGTTTTTTTGGGGGAGCCGGTAGCGGAAGGCGGCGGAACCGTCGTAGAGGCGGATGTCGAGTGCGAAGGCGAGGTTGCCGCGACGGCAGGAGACGGTGAGCCCGTTGTAGGTGTTGTCGATGGTATCGTTCTCGCCGAGCGGCCAGGCGAATCTTTGGCTGTAGCTTTTGGGGCTACTGACGGCGGTGATCCGGGTTTTGGAGAGGAGTTTATCCGTGATAAAGCCAAGCGGCGACCAGTCGATGATGACTGTGTCGCCGCTGAGATAATGATAGATGAGATTGCCGGCTGTATCGAGTGCGAGCTCCAGGTGTTGCCGTTTATTTGGAGAACGCAGGGAGGCGATGGGGCCGGCCGGAGCCCCCACGGAAATGAGGAATGCAAGTGCAAACAAGGTGGTTTTCATGCTACGGCAATTTACGTTACCACCCAGGGTTTTGCGTTAATGCGGGGTTGAGTGCGATCTGCTGGGCCGGAATGGGGTACAGATAGTTCTTTTCCGTCCATTGGCGGCCGGTTTGGTCGGTGATGATGCAGCCGTTGGCGTCTTTGGGCAAAGTGGACCCGGCCTTATAGGCATTGGGGCCGTTTTGATACTGGGTACCGGTCCATTCGATAGAGACGGGCCAGGGGCTCACGAAGGCCGCTGCGTTGTCATAGGCGATACCGCCCACATTGGAGACGAGGTCGGTGGCTGCGCTATGCCAGCGTTTGATGTCGTCCAGGCGGAAGTCTTCGTCGAAGAGTTCGATGGCACGTTCGCGGCGGATCTCGGTGCGCATATCCAGGCCGTTAGCGGCGACGAAGGCGTTGGTCAGGGGCGGCATGCCGTTGTCCGTGTTGATCCGGAGGCGTACCAGGTTCAGCGATTTGTTGAGATCCGCGTCGCTGATCGCGCCGTTACGTTCGAAAACGGCTTCGGCATAGTTTAGCAATACTTCCGCGTAACGGATCACAGGATAATCTTCGGACTCGGACCGGTCCGGACATTGGCGTTCGGTGGCCCATTTCTGGTGACCGTAGCCCGTGGGGATGATGGGGCCGATGGCATCCTTCTTGTCAAGTGTGCCGCCTACCCAATCGACGCGATAGTTCGCGTTTCCTTTCCAGTAATACCCGTAGGGTACGACCATGGTATACCGCATGCGGTTATCACGGTTCTGGTATTCAGAAAGGAAGGTGGAATAGCCCTGGAAGAGTGGGGATTTTTCTATAGGCAACCCATCGGTGCAGAGGTACATGTCGGCAATCTTCCTGTTCATGCCGGTATTCTGCGAGTGGGTAATATTCTGTCCGGTGATCTTGAGGGTGGCATCGTAGCGGGTAGCCAGAAGATATTCGTGGTTCGCCGATTTGACGATACCTGCGGGGTTGGATTTCACGTCTTCGAGCACGAACATATACTTCTGTGCCGAATCGCCCAGGATGGTGCTGTTGCCGCCGAGGGCGTTGGAGGCGGCGGTCCCGAATAGCGCATATTGGCCGCTGGAGATGACGGCGTTGCTGGCGGCTGCGGACATATCCAGCAAGGAGTCTATGCGGGACGTGCTACCGCTGCGAAACTCCTGCCAGGTGCCTTCATACAGGGCGACGCGACCGAGGAAGGCCTGGGCGGCCATGGCGGTGACGCGGCCATAGTCGGTAGACGTGTTGGCGATCGAAGCCGGCAGGTTGGGGATGGCGGCCTGGAGGTCGGCAATGATGAAATTCACGATAGAGTCGCGGGTGCTGCGCGGGCCATACAATTGCGGCGAGTTGGGTGTCAGCAGCGACTGGACGAGCGGTACACCGCCGTATTGTTCGAGCAGGTCGAAATAGACGTAGGCGCGGAAGAAATGCGCTTCGGCGACAAACTGCGCGATATCGGCCGGGGTCTTATAGGCAGCGGCTTTTGTCAGCAGGTAGTTGGTTGCATAGATACGGGTATAGTCGACGACCCAGTTGCCGGCGTTACCGGAGTTGGATTCCGTGGTAGGCACCGTGTTGGTGCCCGAACCAAAGGCGCCGCCGCCGCCGAAGAGGTCGGACCGGGTGTCGGAGTGTGGGTTATCGAGGATGCCGTCGAGCGTGGTGAAGTTCTTGAGCCAGCCGTAGTACTGGTTGGCGAAGAGCTTGAAGTCGTTTGCCGTCTGGAAGAAGCTGGCGTCGGAAAGCTTGTCGAGCGGGGTTAGGTCGAGCCCTTTTTTGCAGCCGGTGTGAGCTAGGCCGAGCAGGGCAACCAGCAGAGAGGTATATGAAAATCGTTTCATTGTGTTTGGTTTTACAGATTAGAAGGTCAGGTTGGCACCAAAGGTCAGGTAGCGATAGAAGGGGTACCGTTCGTTACCGTTGACGGTCCTGATCACTTCCGGGTCCCAGCCGTCGTGGATATGGGTGATCTCCCAGAGATCGCTGCCGGAAACATAGAAGCGAAGGCGTGTGACGCCTTTCCAGCGGTCGATGATCTTTTGGGGAACGCTGTAGCCGATCACGGCGTTCTTGAGTCGCATATAGGCACCGTTCTGCATCGACCAGGAAGAGGCCTGGTAGTTGTAGCCGTTGATCCCGCCGCCGCCGGTGTGCAGGTTCGGGTAATGAGCGTTGGGATGCGTGGGGCTCCATACATTGCCCCACCAGTAATTGCCCTGCGACTGGTAGACGGTGCCGTAAGGAACATCCCAGTTAGCCGTACTACCGGTGCGCCAAACGGAGCGTTTCATAACGCCCTGGAAGATCGCCTGGATGTCGAAACCTTTCCATCGCACGCCGAGCGTGGTGCCCCATGCATAGTTAGGATCGTCGCGGCCCAGGTAAACGAGGTCGCCCATGTCCTTGGTGCTGGTTCCGATGTTGAGTTTTCCGTCGCCGTTAACGTCTTTGTACATGTTATCACCCGGGCGAAGGCCGCTGAACTGGCCGGCGGGGCTGGCAAGTGGCGTCGGGATGGGCAGCCCGACATTGTTCGTGCTGCCGGTGGGCGCATAAGCCGCGTTATAGGCATCGAGCTGTTTCTGGCTTTGGATGCGGCCGGCATATTTGAGACCGAAATAAGAGCCCACCGGGTACCCTTCCACATTACTGTTATAGCCCTTGCTCACAACGTTGGCGCCGCCGTAGTGAACCAGCTTATCCTCGTTATTGGTCATGTTCACGGATACGCTATAGCTGAAGTCTTTGCCGATGCGGTCTTGCCAGGTTAGGATACCTTCCCAGCCCCAGGTACGCAAGTCACCGATGTTCTCAGCGGGTGCCGAAGCGCCGAGGACGGCGGGATAGGTTTGGTCCAGGAGCATATTGGCATTCTCGTTCCAGAAATAATCGAAAGTGCCGGTGAGGCGGTTTCTTAGGGTGGCAAAGTCGACGCCGATGTTCTTCTTTTTTACCGTCTCCCATGTACGGTTGAGTGAGACGAGGGTGCCGGTGGTTGAAACCGAGACCACGGGCGCAGTGCCGAGCAGGGCCTGGTTCGAATTTGCGTTGAGCAGCTGAATATAATCATACTCACCGATGCCGCCCTGGTTGCCCGCCTCGCCATAGGAAGCACGAAGCTTGAGGTCGTTGAAAACGTTTTGGTTCTTCATGAAGTTCTCTTCCGAGATACGCCAGCCCAGGGATGCGCCGTAAAACGGCTTCCAGCGGTCGGCGGCGGTGAACTTTGAAGAGCCGTCGTAGCGACCGAGACCTTCGACGAGATAGCGGTTCTTATAGCTGTAGGTCACCCTGCCGAAAAAAGAGGCGAGGGCATAATGGTTTTGGGCCTCGGTATTGGCTACGAAGCCGGCGGTAGTGCTGTTGACACCCAGGTTGAGGGACGGCGAGTTGTCGTCTGCGAGATCATAGGTGGTGGTATTCCAGTTGTCGACCTCGTCGCGTTCGTAGGACGTGCCGGCCATGACGCCAACCTCGTGGTCGCGGGCGAAGGTATTATGATATTGAAGACGGCCGGTGAGATCGTAATACGTATCGCGGTTCAAGGTCTTGGCGTAGAACGAGCCGCCGCCATTGGACATTCCCGCCACCGGTGTGGGGTTCTGCTTATATTCATCATTATACGTATAGAAGTTCACCTGTTTCTGCTGGTTGTTGATCTCCTCGAAGAGGGTGTTGTAGCCGGCGGTTCCGACGAAGCTCAGATGGTCGACAATATTCCAGGTGAGGTTGGTGATGGCGTTGATGCGGGAGTCGTACGTTTTATTAGCGCCGCCGTACTTGAGCATACCCGGCGGGCTGGGTACGGTGCCCCACTCGTAGGGCTGGCCATTCTTGCTGAGGGCCGGCTGGCCCGGCTGCCCATAGTTGCTGAGCGCGCTATAGCCGGTGAAGGTGAGGAGGCTTGGCTGTTGAATATCGCCGCGTTCCAGGGAGATGTTGGTCTCCAGCTTGACCGATTTGGAAAAGCTATAATCGTGGTTGAGCCGGACGTTGTAACGTTGGTAGCCGTTGGTGCCCCACTGGAGCTGGCTACCGTCGTTGAGGTAGCCCAGCGAGAGGCGGTAGCCGGATCTATTATTCCTGCCTGAGAAGCTCAGGTTGTGCATCGTGGAGTTGGCATTGCCCCAGAGGATCTTCTGCATATTGGTATTGAAATAAGTAAGGTCTTTGACGTCGCCGAAAGTGGGTACCTGCTGGCCGTTGTACAGCAGCCCTGGGATGGCGGAGCCACCCCAACCGGGAAGGGCGGTGAGGTCGATCCAGCCGGAGTCCGGCGGGTTGGCTGCAAAAAAACCTTCTTCGTACCAAAGGCTTGTAGACGGCGGGGTGATGCCGTAGTTGTCGTTGATGGTTGCCTGCATGAGTCCCTGGCCCCATTGGCGGATGCCGAGCAGGTGGGGCATGAGGGCGGTGAACTTACGCGACACGGAGCCGTCGTATTCGATCACCGGTCTTCCGGACCTGGCCCTTTTTGTCGTGATCAGCACGACACCGTAGGCTGCGCGGGCGCCGTAGATAGATGCCGAAGCATCTTTAAGAAACGAGATATTGTCGATGTCCAGCGGGTTAAGGATGCTGAGCTCTGTGTTGTCGGATAGGGCGACGCCGTCGAGGATGACGAGCGGGGGGGCCGAGTTGGTCGAGGTGATGCCGCGGATTTGGAAATTCCAGTTTTCTTTACCCGGCTGGCCGGAGGTCCGGGTAACGATCACACCAGGCGCCTGACCTTGCAGTGCCTCGAAGGGGTTGCTGATGGGACCGCGGTCCTGGAAGACCTTGTCGTTGATGGTCGCCACCGCGCCGGTGAGAGTGGCTTTTTTCTGAGTGCCATAGCCTACGACGACGACGTCGTTCAGCTGTTGGTTGACGCCGACGAGGCGGATGTTGACTGTGCCACTGGTGGCGGCGACTTCGAAGGGCGTGTAGCCGGTGGCGCTTATCACGAGGATGTCGCGACCGGAGGGAAGGCTGATGACGAAGTGCCCATGTTCGTCCGCTGCGACGCCGCGTTTGGAGCCTTTGACGCGAATGCTGGCACCGGGGATGGGGTTGCCTGTGGCCGAGTCGCGGACAGTTCCTTCGATGGTATGGTCCTGCACCGAGAGACCGGCTACGGTCCGCGGCTCCTGCGCCTGCAGGGTGTAAATGGTCAGCAGTAGACCGAACAGCAGAAACAATTTTCTCATTTTGGCAAGATTTGTTTTGGATTAAGAATGGAGGAATGGGGTACGGTGGACTGCCGGGCGACGAGAGTCACGGGCAGGATGGTGGTATCCGGCCGGCCGGTGCCGGCGCCGGTGAGGTATTCAAGGATAGTTTGTGCGATGGCCTGCACGGGTTGTGCGATGGCGGTGATAGAGGGTGAGCAAAGTGCAAAGTAGGGGCTGTCGTCGAAACCCAATACGGCGATATCATCCGGGATGTTGGCCCCGAGGGCGGACATGGCGCGGAGGCCGCTGACGGCGAGGTAGTTGGTAGCGAAGATGACTGCGTCGGGTGCTTCGAGCTGGAGAAAGGCGCCGATCCTGTGTGTCATGATCGCGGGAGCGAGGCCGAAGGGGATACGAAGGATAAAGGATGGAAAGTACTGATGGCTTATGGATTCGAGGTAGCCTTCCAGCCTTTGGGTCATCTGCGTCTGGTTCGAGTCGAGCGTGACGAAGGCGATGCGGCGGTAGTCATTCTCCCACAGGTGCCGGACGGCCAGGATGGAGGCCTGCTTGTTATCGACGATGACCTTTTTTACCGGGATGCCGGGGATATAGCGGTCGAAGCATACGAGGGGTATGCCTTCCTGGCGGAGGGCGGCGATCTCCGGGCCGATGCCGGCCGTCGGGGCGATGATAAAGGCGCCGGCCGCTGCATTCCGGTAGACTTTGATCAGGTCCCGTGCGACGGTGTCGTCGTTGCCGGTGCTGGAGTAGAAGATCTTGTATCCCTGCTGATGGGCCTGTTCTTCGATGATACGGGCTATCGCGGAGAAAAAGGGGTCGGAGATATCCTCGACCAGCATGGCAATGATATGGCTATTCAATCGCATTTTTTACGCGGGGGCATTTTTTTTGGATATTTTACATTCAGCTTAACGGGTTAAGCAAAATTACGTATCTTGGCTTAACGGATTAAGCATTCGATGGTAAAGATAGAAGGTCGCGGGATATGGAGCAAGCCGGGGGATGCTTTTTTTTGTGCAAACGTTAGCATTAAATGTACGTTTAACATATAAAATCGAGGGGTATGAAGCTGGAGAACATCACCATCAAAGACATTGCCAGGGCGCTCGATCTTTCCGTTTCAACGGTATCCCGGGCGCTGAAAGACAGCTACAAGATAAGCGGAGAGACGCGCCTACTGGTACAGCGTTATGCTTCTGAACATCAGTACCGGCCCAATGTCATGGCGCAGAGTCTGAAGAGTCAGCGGAGCCGGAGCATCGGGGTGGTGCTGTGCAATGTGCCGAATGTATTTTTCTCCGAGGTGTTGAGTGGCATCGAGTCGGTAGCTTATAACAGCGATTACCTCGTGATCATTACGCAGAGCCAGGAGTCTTATCAGCGGGAGGTGAAGAATGTGCAGAACCTGGCGTGGCGGAGTGTGGACGGATTGCTGGTATCGTTGTCTACGGAATCGGAGAACCTGGATCATTTTACGAGGTTGCACGAGCAGGGCTTGCCGATCGTATTTTTCGACCGGGTGACGGATCTGCTGCAGACCCATGTGGTGGTGGCGGATAATAGAGGTGGGGCCTATGATGCAACGGTCGAGCTGGTGCGATCCGGTTACCGGCGCATTGCGCACGTGACGAGCAGTCCGCATGTATCTATTACGCTGGAGCGGCGGCAGGGATATTTCGACGCTTTGCAGGAGGCGGGTCTTGCCGTCGACGAGGCTTGTATTAAATACTGTATGCATGGGGGGATGGTTGCCGAGGAGATCGAGCAGGCGGTGACAGAACTGATGGCGCTCCCCTCCCCGCCCGATGCGTTGCTTTGTGCTTCGGACCGGCTCACGATGGGTTGCTATGCGTTGCTCAGGCGGCGCGGTTACCGGATACCGGAGCAGGTGGGCATTGCGGGGTTCAGCAATTTCAATGCGGCGGAGCTTTTTTGTCCCGGGTTGACGACGGTGCGGCAGCCGGCGTTCGAGATGGGTAAGGCGGCATCGGAGTTGCTCATTGGGCTTATCGAGAGCAAGCGGCCGCCGAGGGAATATGAGCAGAGAGTGTTTGCGACAGAGCTTGTCGCGCGGGGGTCGACGGCGCGGGTGCGGTGATCGCCCTGCTGGCGGCGTAGCCGGTGGATTTGCCATAGCGCCATAAGGCTTCGAGGAAATAATAGTCGGCATAGATCAGCGGGACGTCGATCTCGGAATTGTGTGGTTTATGACCGGTGGAATGGCGGAGAAGAAAACAGTCGGTTGACCTTGCTGGTGCGAGATAGCGGGGTGAGCAGAGGGCTTTGAGCAACTGTACCGCCTTTTCGCGGTAGTGGGGTCCGGCGTAGGCGCTGAGCTCGAACAAGGCGGAGGCGGCCACGGCGGCGGCGGACGCATCGCGGGGTGCGTTGGGGATATCGGGCGCCTGAAAATCCCAATAAGGGATATGGTCGGGTATCTTATCGGTGTGCTTTAAGAAATAATCGGCGGTGAGGATGGCGCGTTGCAGAAACCGCGGGTCGTGGGTCTCGCGATAGAGGACGGTATAGCCATAGATGCCCCAGGCCTGGCCGCGGGCCCAGCAGCTACTATCCGAGTAGCCCTGGTGGGTCATGCGTCTCAACAGCTTGCCGGTGGCGGAATCGAAATCCAGAACGTGGTAGCTGCTGTTGTCCGGGCGGAAACGATAACGCAGATCGGTGTTTGCATGTGCGAGTGCGATCTTGTAAAAAGAAGAGTCGCCGCTGGCTTTTGTCGCCCAGAACAGGTATTCGAGATTCATCAGATTATCGATGATCACGGGATAATTGAAATCCGGGTTATCCCAACTGCGGATGGCGCCGACGTTTGCATGGAATCGCGTCGAGAGGGAGCGGGCACCCTGTAGTAAGACTGAGCGGTAAGCCGTGTCGCCGGTGATGGCATAGCCCTGGCCGTAGGAATCATATAGCATGAATCCAAGGTCGTGGGTGTGGGTGTTGAATTGCTGAGCGGCGAGACCGGTGGTCCACTCTTGCGCGGTTTGTTTGTATTGCGCGTCGTGGGTGAACCGATAGACATACCAGAGACAGCCGGGAAAGAAGCCGCTGGTCCAATCGGAGGCGTCGGTGGCGACGAGGGTGCCGTCGGGTTTCAGCGTGCGCGGATAGCGGAGTGTGGCGGCGGCGTCAGAGACCGAACAGGTCGCGATGTAGGCGGAATATTTCGCTGCCGCGAGATGAATGATCTTTTGTATGGGAATCTGGGCGTTCGCGGTCGGGGATACGAAAAAGATAAGCAGGGCGCTTAGCAATCGGTAAAACCTTTTTTTCATGGAGCGTAAAAATATCCGATTTGCTTCGGCCCTGCTTATTTATTTGTGCAAACGTTGGCCTTACGCGGGCTTGTACACATAGACGGCGAAGGTCCCGGGGATGATCTTCCTGGTGCCGGGTTCGAATTGAGGGGCGCTGAGGTAGATCTTTTTAGTCTTTTTGTCGAGGGCCATGGTTTTGGCGCGATATTGTGTGGCGAGCGTTTGGATGACGGAGTATTTGTCGGGGGATTCCTGCCTGATGATCGTGGTGGTCGCATCGCCGTTGCTGACAAAGATGAGCTTGGTGGATGGGTCGTAGATCACGGCATCGACGCCGGCACCGATGGGCAATGTGGTGATGACCTTACCAGTGGCGGCGTCGACTACACTGAGTCCTTTGTTTGTCCGGCAGCCTGTGAAGAGGCGTTGGTGTTCCTTATCCATCGCGATGCCCGTGGGTCCGCCGCAAGGAGAAAGAGGATAGGTAGCCTTGACGGTCATCGTCTTCGTATCGATGACTTTGAGGCTGCTGAGGTCTTCGATATTGTTATAGACATGCCCTTTGCCGTCGGAAACGGCGAATTCGGGGCTGCCGCCGAGATCGATGGTCTTGGCGAGCTCGAGGGTTTTAGGGTCGATGACGCAAGTGACCTTGCTGTCGCCGCAGAAGCAGAAGACTTTTTTGGAGAAGGGGTCATAGATGATACCATCTTCGTCTTCGGCTGTGAGGGTGATCGTTTTGAGGATCTTGAAGGTGGTGAGGTCGACGACCACGACGGCCTGGCCTTTTCCGTCGCTGATAAATCCTTTGTTCACTTCATTTGCGAAGGCGATGCCGTGGACGCCTTTGAGACCGTCGATGGTGGCGATAGGTTGTTCCGTTGCCAGGTCGATCACGTTAAAAGCGGTGCCATGGGAGACGAAGAGATGGTTGTTCACCTCGTCGATGGCCATATAGTCGTAGCCGCCGTCGCCGGGGACAGGGATCTTTTTGTCGAAGGTGTATTGCTGCGCGTGTGCGGCGGTGATCACGGTGATCAACAAGGCAAATAAAGCGAGGTGTTTTTTGATCATGGAGATTGTTTGAGGAGCGAAAGCTCGGATATAAAACTGGAGAAAAATTGGCGGGAGCGAGCAAGTACCGGGAAGCTAAAAAAAGGCGGCGCCCTGGAGCGCCACCATTATAGTTAAGGGGTACACATTAATAGCCGGAAGCATGGCGGTTGCCTTTGCCGCCGGAGGTGTCGGAGACATAGGCGCCCATATCGCCGCTGGGTGCGGGCGCCCAGGAAGGCAGGCCCGTGATAGAGCCGGTGTAACCTTTGCCAAGGGCTGGTGAGCCGCTCTGGAGATGGAAGTCGTAATTAGCAGGTATAATGCGGGCGGAAGAGTCGGGTTGCGAACCATAACCTACAAACTTCGGATTATTGGCGCCGGTGTTGGTCTGATCGATGATGTCCCCGGATTGCTTAACGCCTACATCGGCGGAGGGATACATGAACTGACGTATCGAGTCCACGGTAACGAAGAAATAGTTGTTGTTGTACTTGGTGTCGGCAGCATCGGCGGTCGTAGTGATGTCCAGGCTGTAGTAGTTGTTTGCCAGGAGGTTGTTATACACCCGGGCCTGGGAGAAGGCATCAACGAGGACACCGCGACCGGGTTCCGTGGCACCACGGCGGAAGCCGTTGTCGACGCAGGTGTTGTTATAGACCTCTACATTGGTCTGTGGGTTCTGAATGGCCTTGTCAGTGTAGACCTTAATGGCGCTGCCGGCGCTGCCCCAGAGAACATTGTAAGCTACTACGCCCGTGACACCGGAGTGGAAGTCGATGCAATCGCCGTCGGTGGTACCGTTGCCATAGAAGGAGTTACGCAGGATCTTGACGGTAGCAGTGGAATAGATACCGATGGAGTTATCCTGACCGCCGACGAACCAGCAGTCTTCGATGTCCACGGGGACCGGGACAGAGATGCCGATGGTCTGCCGGGTGCCGCCACTGGCGTCGGGTCCGCCGGCCCAAAGGAATTTCGTCCAATAAGCAGTGAAACCCTGGCAGCTATCGGCCTGGAAACCGCCCCACTGTCCGGGTTGGGCTGTCTTGCTGGTCGTAAACGTGATGGGTTTGGCCTGGGTTCCGAGGGACTGGACAATACCGTTGACATAAAAGGCGTAGTCGCCCGTAACCTTAATAGTAGCACCGGGCTGTACCGTAAGCGTATCGCCCTTCAGGATCGTAACGTCGCCGTTGATGATATAGGTGGAATCGGTGAGCATGGTACCCTTGATGTTACCGCCGGATATCGTTGTGCTGCGGATCGCATTGGCCGGCAGTTGCGGACCGGTATTGGCGGATGTGCTGCTTTTGCTGCAGCTAAAGTAGAAACCTGTAGAAACCAGGAGTGCTGCCACACCGAAGGTTTTTGTCAGGGAATAGTGAGATCTGTTCTTCATACATTATACATTTTAAGTTAAGAAAGTGTTTGCCTAGTAAGCATAACGGACGCCTACTAAATAGGTAGACCTATAAGTATTTTCGAGCACGAGGGTGTTCTGAACGTATTGTTTCACGGGGGTGTTCAGCAGGTTGTTCAGTTTTGCGAACACCGTAAAATGTTTATGGATGTCCTTTTCGCCAGAGACAGCAAGGGTATTCATGGCGCGCTGATAATAGTCCGATCCTGCATATTCACCGGTAGCGGCCAGCGTTTTGCCAAGGTATTCGTAAGATACCTGGATGAAGGCCCCGTGACGGGAATCTTTGTACAGGAGGGATAGATTGCCGATATGCTCCGTTTGACCCTGCATGGGACGGTCCTGCCTCACCGTTTTGCCACGGAAGTCGACCTGGTCGCTGGAGATCATGGAATGCGTATACGTGTAGTTGCCCGCGACCCCGAACCTTCCCCAATATTGTGTAAAGGAAACTTCGGCACCCAGGTTCGTGGCTGGATACGAGTTTAACGGTTTAACGGAATATATACCGGAGCTGGCGCCGTTGGGATCGAGCCGCACCTCTATAGGGTTCGCGATGTGTTTGTAAAAGGCTCCGATGAATAAATGTTCTTCTCCTTTGGGAAAAAGTTCATAACGGATATCGAAATTATCTGCTACGGAGTGCTGGACATAAGGATTGCCTTCGGTCCTCGACCCGGTGGTCGTGGATAGGCTGCCGGGCGTGGGTACCAACTCGTAATAGTTCGGGCGGGCGATGCTGCGGTAATACGCGACATGGAGGTTTTCCCGCGGCGAGAGCCAGTATTTGAGATAGGCGCTCGGGAGTAGGTCCGTATAAGTTTGAGAGCCATTGTTGAGCTGGAACTGGAAAGGAACGGTCACATTCCAGTTATCGTCCGTATGCTCCGCGCGCAGGCCGCCGCCGGCTTCCCAACTGGCCGACCGGAGCTTGAACATGGCATAGCCGGCAGAGATGGTTTCCGTAGCCTTGTAATCATTGGGGTTATAGTTGTTATAGGTGGAATGAAATACATCCCAGTTCATTTGATAGATATTGGTCCAGGCCGGCTTGGAGGCGTTCCCCCCGGAGGCATTGGTCGAGGGAGGCGCCAGCTCATAGTCGTCCTCGGTGTTATCCCGGGAGGAGTAGTGGTATAATCCACCGGCATGGAGCTGCAGGTTCGTAGTATTCCATGTTTTATGCCAGGCGAGGTTCAGGATGCCGGAATATTCTTTGTCGTCGTTGTTTTGCCAGATGCGGGACGCGCCATCGAATACCGTACCCGTTTGGTAAGTATGGTGGGCGCTATCCAGTCCGATAAGGTACACCGTGTTGACGGTGGCTACATCCGGTGTCCGGCTGCCGGCGGTGGAATAGACACCCGCCCAGCCTACGTTGAAGTTCTGCGAAAGGACATGCTGGCCGGAGAGCTTTAGATTTTCCACATGGACGTGCTGGGTCTGCGACCGCATGGCGGTAAAATACTGGCCGGTGGTAGGTGCATAGGACACGGCGCCGGTGCCGATAAGGACGTGATCTACGTCTATCCGGCTTTGGCCGAGATAGCTATAGAGATAGAAATTATCGAGGTTGATCTTATTCTTTTCATTGATCACATAGTCCAGGTGTGCAACGAGTCCGTTATTGAGCTGCTGTGTATATTCCTTGAAGTTATTGGCATCGCTGGGATAGAGCCTGCCGGTGGTATCGGCGCCGGGAGTAACGGTGGCCTGGAAGCTGATATTTCCGTAATATTGATTTTGCACGTTATCGGCCAGCACGAAGCCTAATTTGTCGTTCAAGTAACGGTGGGTAAACGAAAAACCCAATTGTCCGGTAGGCGGGGCCTGCACAGGATGGAAATCCAGGTTGCTGCGCGAAAAATCACCGGGTTGAACGGTATAACCGGTCTCATTACGCTCGTAGGGGCTTCGACTCTGGATATCACCTTTGTAGAAGGTGAGGTATTTCTCGTCGAAGAAAAGCTGGCTGTAACCCACACTGGCCGTGGCTTTGAACGAGGTCTTGTCCAAAGCATCCCGGACCACCATGTTGACGGTACCGCCGGTAGCATCCCCCTCCATATCCGGGGTAAGGGTCTTGCTGACCTCGATACTGCTGAGGATATCCGATGGGATGATGCCCAGCTGTACATATCGGTTCTTGCTATCCGGGCTGGCGATCTTGATGCCGTTGAGCAAGGTGTTGTTATAGCGGGGTTCCATACCCCTGATGATGGCATAGGCCTCGTCGCCGCCGCTGGACCGCTGGATGGTCACGCCGCTCATGCGTTGGAGTACATTGGCCGCGTTGATATCGGGTGAACGGACCATGGCCTGTGCGGAGATGACGTTGATCATATTGGCCGCGTTCCTTTCCTGGTCACGGGCGCCGGTTTCCTTTTCCCGGTCCGCCCGGCCAAAGACGGTGACCTCTTCCAGCGCCTGGCCGCTGGTATTGAGCCCCAAATAGACCTTTGTGGTCTCCCCTGCCTTTACGACGACGGGTTTACGTAAATCCGTATAGCCGACATTGCTGATAAGAAGATCGTACCGGCCGGGCTGAACATGTGTTAATGTAAAGTTGCCTTTTTCATCCGCCCGGGTGTGGTAGGACGTATGTTCCAGGCTGATGTTAGCAGCCGGTAAAGGGTCTTTGCTAACCTTGTCGGAGAGATTGCCCTGGATGGTCCCGGTTTGAGCCATTGCAGGGGCAAGAATAAAAAGAAAACAAGCGATTAAAATGTATTTTCCTGAAGTTAGCATGGCAGTAGTGGATATATGCGGTGCAAATGTGCGTCCATTGCGTTCAAACTGTTTCGCGGCAAACGAGATATAAACATTCCACAACAATTCGATAATCGTTTGATAATACGTTCATTCAATCCATAGAATAAATCAGGTTTTGCTACAGATTCTTTTCAAAATGCAATCAGAATTAGTACAAAAAAAGGCATATCGAGGAAGCTGGCCGTTGCGGGTAGCCCGAAGTGTGTCAAATCCGTTTATGGGATGGGCTAAATATTCCTTATCTTATGAATGTTTGACTATACGGTGGTTAATATTGTTGCTTTTGCTGCCTGTGACGGGTGCTGCTCAACTGGTGACGCCCCACCCTCTTGCGCAAAAAGACTTGATCGATATCGGAAAAAAGCTTTTTGTTTTCAAGCCGCGGCCGCGCAGCGAAAATAATAGAGGTATCTATTTTTCTTTTCTGCCTGCCTCGACACAGGCGGCCAGTCCGAGTGGCCTTTCCGTGACGGCGACGACGGCGGCTTTTTGTCTTGGGGAGCCGCGGAGTACTTATTTGTCAACGGTAACCTTTGCACCTTATGTCGCCACGCAGGGGCGGTTAGGGTTCGCTTTTCGGTCGAATTTTTGGCTTTCCGGCAATAGTTGGGACATCTTAGGGGACACGCGGATGTTGTATTATCCTCAGGACACCTGGGGATTGGGTGGCCGGCCGGAAGGAAGCCAGCGGCTTTCGCTAAACTACAAATATGTCCGGTTCTATCAGACTTTTTTAAGGCGGATCAAGCCCTATTTTTTTGCGGGTATGGGTATTCTAATCGATGCGCATTATGATATGGAAAGCCAGGGAGATTCGCTTTTGCTACGGAATTTTACACATTACCCCTATGGTACAGCCGGCAGCGAAACATCGATGTCCACCGGTTTTTCCATGAACTTGTTGTATGATGCCCGGAAGAACACGGAAAATCCGATGCCGGGATATTATGCCAATTTCGTTTTTCGGGAGAATCCGCCTATCCCCGGCAATACTATCCCCTGGCGTTCCATTTATCTGGACACGCGGAAATATATTCCTTTTTCGCGGCAGGGGCAGAATATGCTGGCTCTTTGGGCTTTTTACTGGTCGGTGCTGGAAAGTCATGCGCCTTATCTCGAGTTGCCGAGTATCGGGTGGGACCCTTATCAGCAACGGAGCGGCCGGGGGTTCCCGCAAAATCGGTATCGGGGAAGCAGTATACTTTATGCCGAGGCCGAATATCGCAGAGACATCACGGGGAATGGCCTGCTGGGGTTTGTGGTATTTGCCAACGTCAATTCCGTGACCCAACCTCTGACGGAGCAGTTGAGTTATGTCCATCCGGCGGGCGGTATGGGTTTACGCGTCAAATTCAATAAAAAGTCCGGAACCAATATTGCGATCGATTATGGAATGAGCGAGCATTATCGGGGATTTTATCTCAATCTGGGCGAGACATTCTAGCCCGGGATCAAGGCGTAGTAGACCGGTGCGTCCGATCGCGATCGAAGCGGCGTCTAATAAACAGCAAATATTGGGGGTAAAAGCGGCGGAACAAAGCGGCCGCGATGATTGCCAGTGTGGTGCCAAGCAGCGCACCGCAGAGGACATCTCCTGGATAATGTACGCCATTATAGATGCGGCTATAGGATACCAGCAGCGCCCAGGCTGCGAGTACATATTTCAATCTCCGGTATCCCGGTGGCAGTGTCAGGATCAGAAAAACGGCGAGCGCAAAGGAATTGCTGGCATGGCCGGAAACAAAACCGTATTGGCCGCCGGGACCGGCGGCGCTAAGATGTATGAAGGGCGTCAGCGATGCCGTATGCGAAGGCCGGGGGCGGCGAACCCAATCCTTGATGAGATTCGAAGACAGTTGGTCACTTGCGATCTCCAGCAGGATCACGGTGATGACGAAGTACCAGGCCGATTTCCGGAAACAGCGGATCAGCCAGACGGTCAACGCGAGATAGAGCGGGATCCAAAAGTATTGGTTACTGGCCCAGTACATGATCACATCGAAAAAACTGTTGTGTTTCCCGTTGAGAAAAAGGAACAATCGTTTGTCCAGGGCGTCCAGGTAATCGAGCATCACCGAATTTTGCCGGCAAAGATCGCGTAGGATTCTGGATAAAAAAAGATACCGGATCTTGACAGAATCATGTTTTAGCATTGGGGCAAGAAAAACACCATTTATGAACAGATCGTTTGTCGCAGGCTTTATCGGCCTGTGTTTGATTGTGCATAGCGCTGATGCACAAAAACTGAAAAAAGCCGATGTCCCGGCGGCGGTGCAAAATGCGCTTACTCAACAATATCCCGGTGCTTCGCATGTGGTTTGGGAAAGAGAAAAGGGTAACTATGAGGCGAACTGGGGTGGAAAGTCAAATGAGGACAACTCCGCGCTCTTTACCCGGGAAGGACAATTTGTCGAAATGGCCGTTGCTATACCTGTTTCCGAATTCCCTGCCGGTGTGGCGGCGTATGTCAAAAAGACCTATGGCAGTGCGAGGATCACGGAGGCCGCCAGGGTTGTGGATGCCAGGGGGCAAACTACTTACGAGGCCGAAGTAAAGGGGAAGGACCTGATCTTCGATAGGTCGGGTAATTTTATAAAGAAGGACTAGCCGCGGTGGTCGGGAATTTGTTTTTTGCTCGTTATTTTGTACTTTGTACTGCAAAGTTCTTTTTATGGCAAAAAAAATCCTGTTGTATGTCCCGCTCACGCTCCTTAGCGTATTCGTCTTAGTGGTGGCGGTTATGTGGATCGAACATAAAGCGCCGTTGACGTTGCCTGTGCTTCCCGGCGCCTATCCTGTGGGCCGGGTGATCTATGATTGGATCGACTCGTCGCGTATCGACAGCGCCGCACCTCGTCCAGGCGTCAAAAGGGAACTGATGGTATGGATATGGTATCCTGCCGGCCGTGGTACGGATGCGAGCAGGCCGGCGCCCTATCTGCCGGATCCGTTGGCGAGACGGGTTAGGGCCATGCAGGGGTTTGTGATGGGCGAACTGTTCACCAGCGATCCCTCCGCGGTGCGGACGCACAGTGTAGAACAGGCGAACCTCGTGGGCAGATCGGGCGGCGCGGGCGGTACCGCCAGGTACCCGGTGGTGTTGATGAATTCGGGTATCGGCGCGTTGGCCGCGGATTATACCACGTATGCGGAAAGCCTGGCCGCCGCAGGTTATATTGTCGTGGGTTGCGACAGACCTTATAGTACGTTCGTAGTCGCATTTCCGAATGGCCGGGTGGTGCAAAGAAGCGCTGCAGGCCATCCAAGTGAAGCCGGCGACCCGGCCAATTTCGACCGCTTGGTCCGATACTGGTCGCGTGATGAGCATTTTATCCTGGACAAGTTACAAGAGCTGGATAAAGACGATCCTTCCGGTAGGTTTACGGGACGCATCGATCTGGACCATGTGGGTGTGCTCGGTCATAGCTTTGGCGGCGCGACCGCGATGCAATTCTCCGTAGATGATCCACGATGCAAGGCAGCGGTGAATCTCGACGGGCAGCCTTTTGGTTCCGTAGTGACCACCGGGACGAGCAAGCCCTTGCTTGTGCTTACGGGTGAGCATGGCCGTGAACCCGATTCGGTGACTGGCAAGATCATGGGGCGGATCGCGCGCATCGTGCGGGGGCCGCGCATCGATGGCGATTCCGGCGATTCCGTGCGCGCGCGTGGTGATTCCGGCGTGATGATGCCAGTGGTGCGCGCGGGCCATTACTGGTACGAGGTCAGGGGAGCCTATCATTTCAATTTCAGTGATATGGCGCTGACCAAGGAAAAATGGCTCGCGCGGATTGCCGGCGCCACGGGGTCAATAGGCAGCCGGCGCGGTCTCGAGGTGACGGCAGGATGTCTGCGAACGTTTTTTGACGTATATTTAAAAGGAGCGCCGAAAGGTGTGCTGGACAGCCTCGGGGGCCGGTATCCGGAACTCGGTTCGGCCGGCGCTTATAAATGAGCGGAAAAATCGAAACCGTATCGATATGCGGCTAGTTAAGAAAATAAGACTGATCGGGCATTTTTACAGGAGCTTTTGGTTGCTGAGCTCGCTGATCACGGCGGCGTGTATGGTGCTATTCTGGGAATATGGCTTCAGTATCTTTTCTACGCTGCTTTGGTTCAAGCTGGCGACGTTGTTCCTTATCTTCAGGTTTATCAAATCCTACAAAGCGCGGGAATTCTATTACTACCATAACCTGGGGGTTTCGAAACTGCTTTTATGGGGAGTGACGCTGAGCTTCGATCTGCTTGTTTATTTGATCTTGCTATTTCAAGTTAACCGATTCCGATGAGGCATGTCCTTGAATTCGATAGCATCCGGTTGTCGTTTGGCGGCAGGATGATCTTATGCGATGTCTACATGAAATGCGAGACCGGGAAGATCACGGGTTTGCTCGGCAGGAACGGGCAGGGCAAGTCGTGTCTCTTCAACATTGTTTACGGCGAACTGCGGGCGGAGGAAAAATCGGTGCGTTTCGATAACGTATCGGTTGCGAAAGGCTTTATGCGGCCGGATCTGTTGCGGTTTTTGCCGCAGTTCGATTTTATTCCCAAATCCTTTACGATCTCCCGGGTCTTTGACGACTTTGGGCTGGACTATCGTGAGTTGGAGAAACGGTTTCCCGAATTCGCGTCGAAACATCGTGTGGCGGTGGGCAAGCTCAGCGGTGGGCAGTACCGGTTTATCCAGACCTATGTGATCCTTAAAGCAGAGTCGCGATTCGTTATCCTGGATGAGCCTTTTACACATCTGATGCCGTTGCAGATCGAAAAGGTCATCGAGTTGATCAGGGAGGAAAAGGAAAACAAGGGGTTGTTGATCACGGATCACCTTTACCGGCCTATCATCGAAATAGCCGATCGGCTTTATTTACTCACCGATGGAAAGACACATCCGGTGCGGGGGCTCGCCGAGATGGAAGAATTGGGGTATGTGGCGATGGGGCGGTAGGGCGAGGGCTGGCGCGTGAGCTTCGAGCGGCGCCGGGCGCAGGATGCGGCGTGCAGGGTGCAGGGTTGGGGGGAGCGGTGTGTAGGGTTCGCGGGGTCCGGCTCGCGGAGTTTGCTCCGGGTGGCCACTCGTTGTGGCAGCTGTCGACGGAATTCACGAGCGCGGCTTTTAAGTGTAGAGGTGCGCTAAGGACGATCCGTTCGTAATTCTCGAGTAAAATTGGAGCGGCAGCGGACGAGGGGCGTATCGAAAACGAACAAACGAAGCGTTCAGAGAGTTATCAATGAGTTGGTCGCCAATGGTTTGGTTGGTTGGCATCTTATTGGCAGCGATCCGTCAAACTAACCGGCATGTTTAAGAACTACTTGCTGATTGCGTGGCGAACCATTGCGCGCAACAAAGTATATACCACCATCAATGTCCTGGGACTTGCGCTCGGTATTTGCGGCTGCCTGGTCCTCTTTCTGATCACGAATTTTGAGTTTAGCTTCGATCGGGACCATCCGGATGGGGACCGGATCTACCGCATCGTCGCCGAGCGAACGATGCCGAGTGGCGACGTGGATTTTGCGAACAGTCCATTTGACGATCTTGCCCCGCTTCAGACAACTATTGCCGGATATTCCGGCACCACGGCGTTCATCAGTTGTGAGGGTAGGATCAGCGTACCGCAAGCGGGACAGGAACCGAAAATATTTGAAAATAAGATTCCGGACAGCTGGCAGGAGACGGCGGAATTTACCTGGCCGAGCTATTTCGACATCTTCCCACATCATTGGCTGGCGGGCAGTGCGCAGGCCTTGGATCAGCCGAATACGGTGGTGCTGACGCTTAGCCGTGCCAAGCTCTATTTTGGCGACATCCCGCCCTCCAGCATGCTCGGCAAGACGGTAGTGTATGACGACTCGCTGCATGTGCGTGTCACCGGTATCGTCGATGACTACCCCGGGAATACAGACCTGGGTTATACGGATTTTTTGAGTGTGACCACGGCTACGCATAGTTTTTTAAGACAGCGCATTCCCAAGGCGGACTGGACGAGTCTCAGCCCGCATCAAAGCATGGCCTTTGTGAAGCTGGCGCCGGGGGTGACGCAAAAGCAGATCGAGGCCCGGTACGCGGATTTTGTCCGGTCGCATATTCATTTGCACATGGCCGGGGTGAAGCTGCGGGTGTATCTCCAGCCATTGAGCGCGCTACATTTCACGGACGATTTTCATCGCGGCGACGACGGGGACAACTGGCGCAAACCGTATCTGCCGACGCTTTATGCCCTCATGGGAGTGGCGGTGTTTATCCTGCTGATCGCCGCAGTGAACTTCGTCAACTTGAGCACGGCGCAGTCCATGGCGCGAATCCGCGAAGTGGGCGTCCGAAAGGTCCTGGGCAGCAGGAAACGGGAGATCCGGCTGCAGTTCCTCACGGAGGCTTTTGTGACCACCGTGTTTTCGGTGATCGTTGCCCTGGTGTTTGTCAATCCGGTGATCCATTTGTTACACGATTATATTCCGGCGGGCGTGCGCTTTCATCCGTTTCAAGGGGAGACGCCGGTCTTTATACTCGCACTTACAGTGGTCACGACATTATTGGCGGGGTTCTACCCTGCTTGGGTGTTGAGTGGATATCTGCCGGTGTTGAGTCTGAAAGGCGTTTTACCGGCGGGAACGGGCGGCAGCTTTTTTATCCGTCGTGCGTTGATCGTCTTTCAATTCACCATCGCGCTGATCTTTGTTACGGGCGCCATCGTTATCCGGAAACAGATCTTTTATATGCAGCATGCCGACAAAGGGTTCGATACCGACCGCGTGTTGAGCATGAGCGACTGGAGTGATCCACCGGAAAAGCTGGCGGTCTATGCGCAGGCGGTCAGCCATATCCCCGGCGTCGAACAGGTGATCCGGCAGGGCACGCCGCCGATGGGTTTTGCGCAGAACAGGACGTTTTTTTCCGCGACACGGGATGTGCGCATGATGAGACCCTTATCCGCGCATATGGGCGGCGCCGATTATATTCCGTTCTATCACATGCGGCTGGTGGCCGGTCGGAATCTGTATCCCAGCGATAGTCTTCAGGAGTTGGTGATCAACGCGACGATGGCGAAGCAACTGGGGTGTAAGACGCCGCAGCAGGCCATCGGACGGATCTTATATAGTCCTGCCGGCCCGGACAGCATCGGCAAGGGTTATCCCATAGTGGGCGTGGTGGCGGATTTTCACGTGAGCTCTTTCCATGACCCCATACCCCCCGCGGTTATCGAGAATCTGCCCGAGGTAAAGCATAGTCTGGCGATCAGGGTAAGCCCTGCGGCCAGGAATGGGGTGGCGCTTAAGGCCGTATTGGCGGCGATGGAGAAGGAATGGAAGCTGGAATTTCCAGACAAGCCGTTCCGGACCGATTTTTTGGCGGCATCCATCGGCTGGTTGTTCGGTCAGGAAGAGAGTACGGCGTGGCTGGTCAACCTGGCGATGATAGTCACGATCTTTATTTCCTGTATGGGTCTTTTTGGCCTGGGGTTGTTCACCTTGCGCCGCAGGAGCAAGGAGATCAGCATCCGCAAGGTGCTGGGTGCCAGTGTGCAGAGCATTACCACGCTTATGAGCAGGGACTATATGGCCCTGGTGGGTGTGGCCTTTTGTATCGCGATGCCGATATCGTGGTGGGGCGGTTCGCGGTGGCTGGCAGATTTCGCGTATCGTACCCCGCTTAGCTGGTGGGTATTTATCCTTGC
Source organism: Chitinophagaceae bacterium (assembly GCA_025934485.1). Classification (GTDB taxonomy): domain Bacteria; phylum Bacteroidota; class Bacteroidia; order Chitinophagales; family Chitinophagaceae; genus Puia. The sequence goes on along the minus strand of JAICXX010000005.1, from coordinate 13,961 downwards.
TGGGGCGATCGCGCTGCTTGTGGCGTTGGTGACTGTGGGCGGGCAGGCGATGCGGGCGGCCAAGGCCAATCCGGTGCGGGGTTTGAGGGCGGAATAGCTGAGAATTGCGTTCTTTAGTTGCTGTCGACGGGTGATTTGGTGAGAAAATTCTCGTCTTCTTTGGCCTTGATCTTGAAGCCGCCGAATTTATACAGGAAGTTGATGCCGAAGGACCGATAAGGAATATCGAGGATATTGTCGCTGCGGAAGCCTACGCCCTCGATGATGGTATGCTGGGTAAGGTTATTGGCAAAGGCATTGACGGCGACGAAGCCGATGCTGCCCTTCCCGTTCCAGAGCTGCTGGCGCAGGGCAACCGTGTAGGTGAGAAAGCTCGCCGTGCGGCCTTGCCATTTGATTCCGGAGCGGTAGTTGCCGAACCCTTCGACGATGAGCCCGTGGCCGAACTGATAATTGGCATTGAAATTCCAGCGGTATTCGAAGCCGGTGATGCGCTGGGGGATCGAATAGACGTTATTGGTGACCCGTTCATAGAGCTGAACACCGGGCCGGATGGTGAGATGGGGAAAGGGAACGAAAGAGCCGCCGATCACGCCACCCCATTTGTCTTCGGAGGCGATGTTGGCGCGTTGCGTTACGTTGACGTTGGTATAGATCGAGTCGCCCACCTGGAACGTGGGATGGAAGGTCGTATAGGACTTGATGTCGGGGTTGTTGTGGGTATAGACCAACATGAGGTCGAGGCCATTGTCGCGGTCGAAGCTGAAGCTGTAGCCGAGCTGGAAGTCATGACCGATCTCGGGTTTGATGTTCGGGTTACCGGTGGTGATGTTCTGCGGGTCCGATAGATTGAGGAAGGGGTTGAGATCGCGGTACTCGGGGCGCTCGAGGCGGTAGGCGTAGCTGAATTTCAGGGTCTGGTTGCCGGAGAACGTGTGCGAAAGGGTTACCGAAGGCGCCAGATTGTGATAGTCGGGAATCGCCACATGGCCGGAATTGCTATAAAAGGCTTTGTTTACGGTGTATTCTTCGCGGATACCGGCGATGATGTCCAGCCAATCGAACGCGCTGGTGGTTGCCGACACGTAGCCCGCGTAGACTGTTCGTTTGAACGTTGAATTATACGATTGGTTGTCGTCGTAGAGATAAGCATAGGCACCCGGGTTGAATGTATACACGTTCGCGTTGCTCACCAGCGACTCGATCTCGGCGCGGCCGCCGAATTCGAGCAGGAGCCTTTTTGTTACCGGATAGGCGTAATCGAGAGCGATAGTGGTAAGTTTATCCCGGCCCGGGTTCGCGCTTGTCGAGCCGGAAAACAGCGAGTCGTTTGCGATGTATCGTTGTGATTGCCGGTAGCTGGTGTTGTCCTGGCCGGCGCTGTATTGCAGCGAGAGGTTCAGCTGTTCCTTTTCCCGATGAAACTTGTGCGTGTAGTCGAGCCCGAGATCGGCGGTATTGTTGCGAATACTGTTGTATGCGGACCGGAGGTTGGGCTGGTCGAGAAGGAGATCGCCGGCAGGGTCCGTCTCCGTGTTCTGCTGGTTGAACAGTCCGTTCGTGGCATTGCCGAACTGGTTAAAGGCAAAGGAGGCGGAAAGATCGTCTTTGGGAGCGATTTCCCAAAGAGCACTAACCCCTGTGCGAAAGCCGTACCGATGAAAATCGCTGGGGCCATTCTCGCTGAGGTAATAGTAGTTCCCTGTGGCCGTGTCCGTCGAGTTGCGGATATTGGTGGTGTTTGTGCTCACATGGAGCTGATCGCTGCCGCTGAAATATCCGCTGAGGGTTATATTGTTTTTTTTATAGGTTAGGTTCACGGAGCCGTTTTCCTGGCGGGTGCCTGCCGTACCGTTGATCGAGCCGCTAAACCCTTCCGTTTTGCTTTTTTTCAGGATGATATTAATGACTCCGCCGGTACCCGTTGCATCGTATTTGGCACCGGGGCTGGACATGACTTCGATGCTCTGGATCTGGGAGGCGGGGATCGACTGAAGGGCATCGGTGATGCTATTGCCAAAGATCGTAGACTGCTTGCCGTTGATGAGGAACAGGATGCTGGAGTTGCCGAGGAGCTCGACGTTGCCGGAGGGATCGACGGTCACCTGGGGGATCTTTGCGAGGACATCGGTCGCTACCCCACCCTGCGAGGTCACGTCGCGATCGACGTTGTAGACGATGCGGTCCACCTTTTTTTCCAGCAGCGGCCGGGAGGCGGTGACGACCGCTTTGTCGAGGACAACGGTCCTGGTGGTAAGGTTGATGGAGCCGAGGTCGAGATCGCTCCGGTCGATCACCACGCCGGCTTTTTTATAGGAGGTGTAGCCGACGTAGGCAACGCTCAGCGTATACGTGCCGGCGGGGACGTGGGGGATGTCGAACGCGCCGTGGGCGTCCGTGAGCACGGTGAAGTTTTTGGGGCCTCTGAAGGTGACGACGGCTTTTTCGAGGGGGGTGGTGGTGAGCGAGTCCTTAACCGCGCCGGAAAGACGGACGGATTGGGTGAAACCAGGGGTGGAAGCGGAAAACAGGGCGAATAGCAATAAGATTCTTATGATCACGGTGATTACTTTAGGTCGTTTTGAGGCCGCAAGATACCCGTGGATTCTGGTTTTATTTTGAGGAAACCCGGTGAATGCGACAGAAAGTGTTCAAAATTTGTTAGCGACAAATTAATATGGGCCAGTTGTTATTTTGAGCAATTTGAGGCCATGAACCTATTGATAGTGGAAGACCAGAAAGAGCTGTCAAACAGTATCATAACGTATCTCTCGACAGAGAACTACACCTGTGAGCCGGCGTACGATTATCATGCTGCGCTCGAGAAGATCCATGTCTACGATTATTCCTGCGTAGTGTTGGATCTATGTTTGCCATACGGGAATGGCATGGATATTCTGAGGCAACTGAAAAGAGACGGGAATCCCACAGGCATCGTGGTCATTTCGGCTAAAGACTCGATAGAGGATCGGGTGCTCGGGCTTCATATAGGGGCGGATGATTTTCTCACCAAACCTTTTCACTTATCGGAACTGGAAGCAAGGATCGCCTCTGTGATCAGGCGCAGAACGTTTGAAGGGAAAAACCAGGTAAAGCTGGATAACCTGATGTTGGATATCCGGGAAAAAACGTTGAACGGTTCAAGCGGGAAGATCGAGCTGACGCGGATGGAATATTTGCTGATCGAGTATTTTGTGAGCAACAGGGATAAGGTTGTCACGAAAGAGGCGATAGGCGAGCATCTCTGCGGCAATGATATGGATATGGCGGACAATTATGACTTTATTTACACGCATTTGAAGAATTTACGGCGGAAGTTAAAAAATGCGGGGTGTGCCGATGGGATAAAAAATGTCTATGGTATGGGCTATAAGTTTTGTTCCGTGACAACAAAAGAAAGGTCATGAAACTTTTCACACAATATAAGCGAATCACTCTTTGGGTGTTGGTTGTGTTCTTTTTGCTTTCGAGCCTTGTTTATTATTTTCTGATACGCAGGCTTCTTTTCCGCGAGCTGGACCTTTCGATGACCAAGATCGAGAAAAGGATAGAGGATTATGTGCAAGTACACCATGCTTTTCCCATGGCGGATTCCCTGGATGATTTGCATATCGTCTATGCCGGTGCCAGCCAGGCCGGATCGCGAAGCTTCCGGCTGATATCGCCAACCAAAGGGAAGAATACCGATAATATCCGCGAGCTTACATTTTTTATGGAGCTGGACCATCGATGGTACAAGGTAACCGTATCGAGGAACCTGGAAGGTATTCGCAGCACGGCCTATATGGTTGTGGTTACGGCACTGATCACGCTCATTATCGTTGTTTGCGCATCCTTGCTTGTCAACCGCCTGCTTTTCCGGAAGCTTTGGCAGCCCTTTTATGCCTCGATCGCCGCTATCGGGCAATTTCAGCTTGGCAAAAACAACCTGCCGGATTTTCCGGCGACCAGGATCGAGGAATTCAATTTCATGAACGATCACTTCCAAAAAATGGCTGCCAATGTAAATAAGGAATATCTTATCCTGAAGGAGTTTACAGAGAATGCCTCTCATGAAATGCAGACGCCGCTTGCCATTATCCGGTCGAAGCTGGACCTGGCCATACAGGATCAAAATCTTTCGGAAATTCAAAGCACCACTTTGCAGAGCGCTTATGCTTCGGTTAACAAACTCGCAAGTCTAAACCGGTCGCTTCTCCTAATCGCCAGGATGAGCAATAATCAGTACAGCGACAGTATGGTCATTAACATCAAGGACAAGCTGTACGATAAGATCATCCAATTCCAGGAGTTATGGAAGGATAAACTGAATGTCAGCTATGAGCTCTGCGATGTCGAGATAAATGCGAATCCCGACCTGATAGATATTCTCTTGAACAATTTATTCAGCAACGCCAGTAAGCACAATATCCAGCAAGGTAAGGTGATGCTCCGATTGACCGGGAGCGCTTTGGAGATCAACAATACCGGCAAGCGCATTCCATTGGATGAAACCCGGATATTCCAACGATTCTATAAGGGGACTTCCCTTCAGGATGACAACAATGGGTTGGGGTTGTCGATCATAAAGCAGATCTGTGATCTATCGGGGATCACCCCTTCTTATTCGTTTCGCGGGAATATCCATGGTTTCCTGCTCCAATGGGGTACGGCTTAGCGCAATTGAATATCCTGGCAGATGGGTTCGAGGGTCTCGGCGCGATAGGCGTTCAGCACCACATTCTTACCCTTGACGGTGATCAGCGCGACAGTGGGTGGAGGTGTTAGATATTTGAACGAACCTGACCAGGGGCTTTTCAGCAGCGCGTAGGGTGCGGAACCACCGCCGCCATCATTGATATTGTAGAAGCGATGGCTGATCCTGATCTTCGGGCCGGTGTAGCCTTCCTTGTAGATGGGCGTTTCGGGTGTGACCTGGAGGAAAGAGAAATTGTGTTCATCACCGGACAAGAATGCCAGGAATTTTTTGCTTTTGTTGACACAGACATCGAGGATCTCGTCACGACGTTCGATGGCTCCTTTGGTTAAAGGGGTGCCCGCTACGACCGCTCTCGAAGTATTGTCGCCGCTCCAGTACATGGCATCGGTGAGGTGGTCACCATTTGGGAAGGCTGCGCCGTGAATATTTACGAAGATGTGGTCGATGTTAGGATCGTTCTCTATGCGTTGCATGGTTTCTTTGAGCCACTTGATCTGCTGGTCCATGATATAGCCTTCGGGGCAGCCGCCTGTAACGGCCGGGTCCTTGCTTTCCCAGTATTCCGTATTCAGGACGATCATGGCGATGTTGCCATAGGTATAATAGTAAACGTTTTCCTTGTAGGTGGGAAAATCCTGGGCGTTGGGGTTGGGATCGTAAGCGGCGCCGTCTTCGCTTTGGGGGCCATTGGCGGGGTTGACGAAGGCCTTTGCAAAGGTCGCTTCGCCGCTGACCTCTGAGTAGGGGAACAGTTCGACCGAGTAGCCTTTGTTATTAGGCTCATCGTCGTGGAGGGTGGTCTTGTTGGCTTCGTGATCACCGAATCCGACATATACCGGGATCTTACACCAGAAGGGTTCCAGCGCGCGCTTGAAGTTGGCGTATTCCATGAGATGGCCGCCGACGCTGGTATTGGCCCCGGTGGTGATATCGCCGGTACATTGGAGGAAGGCGGCATTATGCTGCATCGCGGCGGCCATCACGGCGCGGGTATGCTGGTAGTTAGTCCCGCCGAAGTCTCTTTCGCCGCCGCCGGTGGTTGCGCGATTGGCGCTGGCGAAGGCAAAGGTGAACGGCTGACGACTGCCTTCCGCGGGCGCGGTGACTATCTGGTGACTTTCGGTCCTGTCGCCATAGGCGATCGTATAGGTGTATTGGGTCGCAGGTTTTAAGCCGGTGATGGTGATCTCGTGGTGCGTGTCTTGCTGGTCGTCGGAAAAGGTCCGGTCATCGATGGTAACGATGGTTTTGATGGGCTCGCGGGTCTCATAGGACAGGATAAAACCCGTGGGCTGCATGACATTTACCATGGGTCCCTGGATGAGGGTTGGGACGACGCGATAGGGGCCTTTGCCTTCGAATGCTACGCGGCCTTCGTAGATGATGCGGCCGGTGCTGTCGAGGAGGCGATAGCCGAGTATCCCTTTTCCGCGGTCTGCGAGGTGGAAGTAGTCGGTAGCGCGGGTAAAGGTCTTTTTGATCTCGAGGAGGGCTTTGCCGTCCCTGATGCGGACATCACGGGGCAAAAAGGCGACGGCGGGATATTCCGCCAGCTCATCGAGCGGGCCATAGGCGATGGTGCCGTTAAAGCCCGGTCTGTTCAAGTCGAGCTCGATGCCTGTCGCTGCGCCGGCGAGTTCCCCCATGATGGCGGGCAGCTGGTACAGGTCCTTTGTGGCAGCATCCGTAAAGGTATGGCCGCCGGATTGTACGGTGAGCCGGCCGTTGCCGTCGTCTGAAAGATGGTTGAGCGAAGCGGGTATTTCAGCACCGGGGGCGATTTGCGCGTGGGCTGAAAGAAGGAGAGCCAGGAGGCCCCCCGTTAGAAAGATATATTTCATTGTTGTTGAACCTTAGTATTATTCAAATAATTAGTTGCCTAATCCGCTGCCATTGGTTTGATAGCAGCCAATGTCGGTGCCCGGAGGGGTGACGGCTGTCGCGCCGAAGCTGGGGTCTATGGGAATCTTCGTTTTGGCTACGGTGAACGACGTATTTCCCTTGCCGATAGCCGGTGAACCGGATGCCAAATGGAAATCAAAGCCGGAGACATAGGCAAGGCGGTCGAGGGTAGCATAGGCGCCGGCGCTCAGGTTAATGGGAAGGGGGTAATTGACGAATTTGGGGTTGCCCGCGCTGACGACGGAGGTACCGTCATAGTCTGCGCCAAGGGTATAGCCTGCGGGTAAATAGTTGGAGGGAGTGGGGATATCCGTAGACATGGGTTTGGTGAGCAGACCGGGAGGATAGAACTGATCGGTGATCACGAGGCTGTCGCCATAGTTGTAGTTGTAGCCATAATAGCAATGCGCCGTGTCCGCGACTACCAGAGCATTGCCTTGGTAATTCCCGGTGCCGACGACGCGAAGGCCGATACGGTCGTTGACCAGGAGGTTGTTGTAGATAAGCGCTTTCCCATTTTGTTCGATATCGATAGAGCCCCCGCGACCCATGGCGTTACCTGCGCCGCCATAAAGGTAACGGCGATAACCGCTGTTGAGGATCGTATTGTTATACACACAAGCGGAGTCCTGGTAGGTGGTTCCGTTGCTGGATACTTTTACGCCGTTGGTGCATGAGCCCATCATGAGATTATAGGCGATATTCCCCGTGGTGCCGCTGGCCACTTCGACACATTCGCTGCCGACGTTGCCGACTTTCTCGAAGATATTCCGCATGATATTGTAGTTCCCCGCTTTATTTTCGATGGCGGCGCCGCCATCTATGCAGCCGTAGAACCAGGAATCTTCGACATCTACGAATCCGTTGATATTGAAGAAACCGATGGCGGGTGAGTAGCCGCCGTTCTTGGAGCCAACCGTTTGAGCCGTCCCGACGATTCCGCCGGTAAACTCGATATGGGTATACTTGAAGACGATGAAGCTGGTGGTGCTATCTCCATGAAATCCACCCCAAAACCCCTTGTAGGCAGGGTCTTGCAGGGGATCTTCGGATGGGTTGTCGAATTTCTGCTGGTTTTGGACCGTGAACCACACCGGGTCGGTCTTGGTCCCTACCGAAGAAAGATTGCCATGGAGGAAGAAATTGTAGTTCCCGGTCATATAGATCTTTGCACCCGGCTGAAATAGGATGGTATCGCCTTTGTTGACGACGATATCGCCGGTGACAAAATAGGTCGAATCCTGTAAAAACGTGCCTTTTACCGTGCCGCTGACGTTGCCCGGCTTTACAGCGTTGGCTACCTGACGTTGCGCCTGGGAGACAGTGCTGCCGCCGGATTTGCTACAGGAAGCGGCTGCGAAGAGCAGGCAGGTCATTCCCGCGTAAACCAGCAGCGCGTTCCCTTTGAGATCTCTTTGTTTCATTTTAGTTGTGTTGTTATTTAGAAAATTGTTTTCAGAGCTTGTATTTGACGCCGGCCAGGAGGGTCTGTCCATAGGCGTCGCGCTGGATAAGGATGCGGTTGGGGTTGGTCTGGCCTTCGAGGCCGCCCTCGTAGCCGATAAGGCCGTTGGGGTGGTCGATGTCCTGGTACAGGCGGCTGTTCAGGAGGTTTGTCGCTTTGACGAAGACGGAGAAATGAGAGTGGAATTGTTTAGTGATGGAAAGGTCCAGCTGCGTACCGGCCCGTTGCCAGATGTCCAGATCATAAAACGGGGAGACAACGGCAATGCGTTTTCCGGTATATACGAAACTCAGCTGTGCATCCCAGCCCGATTTGGGGTCTTTGAACAGGAAGGAAAGATTGCCGATATGGTCGGCCTGACCCTGGAGGGGTCTTGTTTGGTTGATGAAGCTTACGGTCGGGTAACCGTTTGTTTCTCCGGAGAGTTGTTTCAATGTTGTGACTGTCGAATGGGTGTAACTGTAGTTTCCGCTTAATCCAAACTTTCCGATGAATTTGGAGGCTACGAGCTCCAACCCATAGTTAGTAGCATTTGATCCCGGATTAGTAGGTCCGTAAAGAATATTGGCGTTGTTAACCGCGGTTACGGAGCTGCCGTCCAATGTAAACGTAGCATATTCGATGGGATTGGCGATCTGCTTATAGAAGAGACCGGCCATAATATAATCCGTTGAAGAGAAGAAATTATCGTAGCGGAAGTCGATATTGGCGGCGGTGGAATGTTTGAGATTATAATTACCCGAGGTCGTGTACAGGGAGGTGAGATCGGTGTTGCTGGTGGAAGGGATCAGGTCATAGAGATTGGGTCGACTGATAGAGGCAAAATAAGAGAGTCGCAGGTTCTGCCTGTCCGTGAGGCTGTATCGCAGATGCAGACCCGGAAGGATGTCCGTATAATTGAAACTGCCGGTCTTGCCGACAAGCGCGGTGGAGATCATGGAGGTATAGTTCTGGCTGGTGTTCTCGACTCTCGCCCCACCGATGACCTGCCATTTTTCCGCGAGGGTGAGCTTTGCCTCCGCGTAACCGGCGCTTATTTGCTCGTGAGCCGTGTAATTATTTTCGTTGGTCGTGTCGCCGTAGGGGTTCAGAAAGACGAATTTTGCGTTATCGATGCCGTTGTACACCTGCAGGGGCTGGTTCGGGTCGCCAGTGGTGGAGATCTCCGTGTAATCGTTGTAATAGCTGGTGCGGTCCTTATGCCGGTAGGCGCCGCCGGCGGTAAAGGTGATGTTCTTTGCGGGCTGATAGCTAAGATTGAGATAGGCGGACAGGTCTTTATCGTCGCTATGCTGCCATACGCTGGGAAGGTTATTGACGTAGAGCGGGGAATAGTTGGGGTAATAGGTGACCTCTTTGTAGGTGAATAGATCGAGTTGATTTGGGGTAGTCGACTTTGCTTCTGCATAGGACAGGGTATAGTTCAATGAAAATTTGGGAGAGAGCTTATCGTGTCCATCGAGCGCGAGGTGTTCCATGTTCTTGCGGTCGAATACAAACCGGTCGTAATAATCGACCTCGCCGGGAACGAAAGGCGACACGTCGTAATGGCTGTGCTGATCGTTGTCGAGTTGTAAGAACAGGCCATAGAGATCGATGGAATGGTTGCGGGAAAAGTCATAGCTGACGTTACCCTGTACCCCCAGCCGGCTTTGCAGGAAGGAATATTGCCGGTGTTCGGACTGGCTGAAGATAGGTGAGTTGGGCGGGTTGTTGTTCACTCCATTCTGAAGATAATAGAGGGTGTTGCCGCCGCGGTATTCGCGGATATAGCTGGCGCCGATGTTATACCCTAGTTTATGCTTAAAGATGCGGTCGCTGATGGTAAGACCGCCTATGATATTGATGGGATATTGAACCTTGCGGAGATTTAAGGGGCCCACGGGAATGTCGGTGGGTTTGGTGGCGTAGTCCGTGCCGTAGCGTTCCGTGGGGGATGAAAAATCGATGCCGGTTTTCGGGGTTTCTGAGAACGACCGCTGGGTAAAGACGCTGCTGGCGCCCACGCTAAGATCTGCGGAGAGGTTGAGCTTGTTCGATCCTTCCTTCATGACGAGGTTGGTTGCGCCGCCGATGGCATTGGCTTCCATGTCGGGGGTAAGGGATTTGACGATCTCTATTCGCTGGACCATCTCTGCCGGGAACATATCGAGGGGAACGGAGCGTTGGGTTGGGTCGGGGCTTGGGAGTATCACGCCGCCGATAGACGTATAATTATACCGGCTATCCAGACCTCTGATGATGGCATAGCGGCCGTCGCCGCTGCTCGAGCGCTGAACGGAAACGCCGGAGATACGTTGTACTACATTTCCTACGGCGATGTCCGGGGAGAGCTCGATGGCCCGGGCCGAGACGACGTTGACCAGCTGGGCGGCATTCTTTTCCAGCTTTCGGGCGCCGGTCTCGCGTTTGTCGGCGGTCACGGCGGCTTCTTCCAGTTTTTCTGCTGCGGCAGCCAGCTGGATGAGGATCGTTTGAGGTCTGACGGCGGTGATACGCACGGGTTGTTCCATAGTCGTATAGCCGGTATAGCTGACGACGATCGTATAGGAACCGGGCTTTAGTTCTTTGACGCGGAAATATCCGTCGAGCTCGACGAATGTCCGCTGGCCGGTTTCGCGGATCAGGACATTGGCCCCTACCAGGGGTTCGCCGGTAAGCCCATCGGTGATCTTGCCCTTTAATGTCTGTGAGAGGCAGACTATGTGAAGGCCCAACAATAGCAGGGTTGTGATTATTGTTTTTTTAGAGGCCTGGAGGAGATACGCAATCATTGCAGCTATATTTTGTATGGCGCAAGTTGCTTTATTTCGAAAGCGGATGTATCTACACTTCATAGGTTATCAATTTGATAATTTTTTAATAATTTTTTTTTAGTGTGAAACTCAAACGGTCCTCAGAATGTGGTGGCTCGCGTTCTGGCAGCCCTGCGCTTGATCAGCACGGGTTTATACCACAGGTAAATCCCGGTGAGCGTAAGGAACAACAGCGCCACTCCAATCACGCTTGAATAGATCTTCTTTGCGGCGCCCGCTTTGTCACCCAACCAGTTATCGACGATGGCTCCGTCGTGGATATCCTGTATCCATTCTCCATAACGCCGCTCGATGAGGGTAACCAGGCCGTTGCTTCCATCCACCCGGACATAATAGCCCCGGTCGAACATAAATTCGATATACCCGCCGGAGAGCCTAAGGTCCGCACGCCGGGCGTGGCCGGCCTTTATGCCCGTGTGCTGCTCCAGTGCCCGCGCCGCGGCTGTGGCCAGCGAATCCAAAGGCAGCCACTGCCCAGAATGATCTTTGGTGGCCTGTTTCGGCAGCTCAAACACCCTTGTGCTGAACATCGATTTCCATCCAAGCATGAGCCCTGTGAGACAAACGAGGAGAAAGAATACAAAAAGCAGGGAGCTTACCCGACGATGCCAGATGCGTGAACCGGCTAGTAGTGATTGTGCCATACATGGAGTTTAGGAGCCGCAAAAATTTATATTTTGAAGCCTCAAAACATCCGGCTGCACACAATTATCGATTTGGTAATGCTTTTGTAACAATGAGGTAATCCATATCTCAGAATGAAATCAGAATTCGGCGGCGAAGCGCCCGGCGCGGTTAGAAGCCGGCATTGCGGATCACTTTGAGGACGTATTCCTTGTAGCTTTCGCCGATGGGCAGCTCGGTGGCGCCGATCTCGACGTGGCTGGAGGTATAGGCGGAGATGTGGCGGAGGTTGACGATAAAGGAGCGGTGAATGCGCAGAAAATGGGAACTTTCGAGATCCGCTTCCATCTCGCTGATCTTGTATTTGGTGGTGATGGGGCCTGTGACGGTATGGATCTTTACATAGTCTTTGAAGCTTTCCATGTAGAGGATCGTGTCGGCGGGAAGACGGAGGTTTTTATAGCCCGATTTGATGTAGAGTGTGGGGGGCTCGGTCGAGGGGATGGGGGTGGCCGGTAGGTCGATGTGGCGCAGGAGCCGCTGGATTGACTTGAGGAAGCGATCGAAAGTGATAGGCTTCAGCAAATAATCGACCAGGTCGAGGTCGTAGCCATCCAGGGCATGCTCACGATGAGCGGTGGTGATGATGACTTTGGGTGGATGACGCAGCATTTTCAACAGCTCGAGGCCGCTGACCGATGGCATGCGGATATCCAGGAACAGCAGGTCGACGTCTTTTACCCGCAATTCTTCCAGGGCTTTTATGGCATTGGGGCACTCCCCTATCACTTCCAGCAGGTCGACCTGGGCGATATGCTGTTTCAGCAGGGCAATGGCCAGCGGCTCATCGTCAACGAGCAGGCATCTTATCTTTTGCATGGGTTTGATTTATCGTGAGCCTGACGCGGAACCAGTGGTTTTCCTCGGATACCAGGAGCTCGTGATCCGCGCCATAAAGATGCTGTAATTGTTGGCGTAAGTTGATCAGGCCGATGCCGCCTGGCTGGGTGTTGGGTTTTACGACCGTGTTTTTTATGGTGAAGCTGATCTGTCGGTCTGTGACCGTGAGCCGGATATCGATCACGGGTTCGCCGGCGTCGTTGGCCGCGCCGTGTTTGAATGCGTTCTCGACCAGCGAGAGCAGGATCAGCGGAGCGATGGTGGTGTCCGTGTCGCCGTCGATACAAAAATTCACCGTGAGCCTGCTGTCATAACGTAGTTTTTCCAGGTCGATATAGTTGCGGATAAGGTCGATCTCGGCCGGCAGGGGAACGAAACGTTGCTGTGTGCCATAGAGGATATGATCGAGGATATTCGCGAGTCCGGCAATCGACGCGGAGGTTCGCTGGGGCGAGGTAAAGGAGAGCGAGTAGATATTGTTGAGGGTATTGAACAGGAAGTGAGGGTTCAGTTGGGCCCTGAGCAGCTTTAATTCTGTTTCGGTTCTTTCTTTTTCGAGGAGCAGGGTGTGCTGGCGGATCAGCATCTGGTCCTTGAGTGTCTTGAGGCAAACAAAGAGAAAGACCATTGAAAAGATATCGAAGAAATAGACGTAAAGCAGTTTGGGGAGATCGGTGAAGAGGTTGTCCCAGGTTTCAAATCCCTTTGGGTTTATGCGGGCGAGGGGTTCGTCGATCTTTACGATAAAGACGCGGCCGAGCACGCAGGCGAGCCAGGCGATGACGAGAAACGATACGGTTGCTGCTGCATAATGCCGTTTGAATAATAAACGGGGGATCACCCAATACGCCACTGCATAGGCCGCGAGGATCTCGGGGATCTCGTAGAGGAAATCGCTGAGAAATTCAAAGCCCAGGCTCGCTTTGTTGTGGTCGTGATAGTTGCTGGAGCCGACGTCCATCAGCAGCACGACCAGCCAGAACAGCACATGCGCCAGCCAGCGCCGGCGTTTGTGGAGATCGAGGAGCTTTTCCAGCAGGTTCATAGCTGCCAAATTAGCTATTTATGGGCACACAGGGTACCTCGTCGACCAACAGGCAAAACTGCCCCCTGAATGGGTGGGGAAGGCAGTTGGAACCTTTCGGGCATGGGAAAGAGGGTGTCGGAGCGGTTTGCGGCGGGTCTCATCGACGGGGTGATTTTGGGATCTGGTTTGCGACTATCATTGTGAGAAATCTGCTGCTATGGCGAAATACTTTTTCATTTTCGTGGGTTTTGTTGTGACTTGCGCCCGGGCACAGGATACAACAAACCTGAAGAAAGATAGTGCTATCGTGCTGAAGACGGCGACGGTAGTCCGGCAGGCGCCGATGATCCAGCACCAGCTCGATAGGATCGTGCTTAATGTTGATCGCCTAATCACGGCCTCGGGCACCAATATCCTGGAATTGATCCGGCAGCTGCCGGGCGTGCAGGTGATGCCCGACGGAACCATTACGCTTAATGGCCGGTCGGGAGTCAATGTGTTGATCGACGGGAAACCGACCTACTTGTC
>JAICXX010000220.1 GCA_025934485.1 Chitinophagaceae bacterium | reverse complement strand
CTATCGATATCGATATTAAAAGTACTTTGAAATAAGAAGTTGCGAAGTTTTTTCCTTCCCCGCAAATAAACCTTTGTATATTTCATGGTGATGCTGATGACCCGACCACTATTCCTCCTGGTCAGCCTTTTATGTCTGATCCATCCTGCCCGTGCCGCGGACTATACCGACCAGGAAGCACGGGCCGCCTGGGAGCATTGGAAACAGCAGCCATTGACAGAGAATAATTTCCACCAGGTATGCGACCTCCTTCAGGATATCGGAAAGACCAACATCGATATCAGCTACGATATCCTCAAGGAGTATGTTCCCATGGTTCAAAAAGCGGGCAACAAAGATTGGGCCCATATCCTGCTCATGGGTTGGGCAAGAGTGAAAGAAGCCTTCCTGAATTTTGCAGACGCCGAAGACCTTTACCGGAAGGCCCTCATTAACGCCGGCGACGACGCCAGACGCCTCGACGAGGTCTTCGTGGGCATGTCGTTGATGTACGCCGAGTGGGGGAGGGCGGATTCCCTGGATAAATATGACTCCCTCGGTAAACGCAATGCCGCCCGGGCAGGTGACATCGAGAACCTGTCCTTTCTCTACACATTCGGGGCCATGGGCCATTTGACCGACACCGCTGGCATGAATCGCGGCCTGACCCTGGCGATAACCCTGGCTACCGGCCTCGCCGACAAGAATGCCCTCTTCACGGCACGGTACAACTATGCCTCTATCTATTGCCGGTACGATCCACAGCGCGAGGTGACGATCCTCGACTCGCTCCTCGACCTGGCAAAAGATTCGACGCTGACCCATAAGCCCAAGCTCTACGAACGGACCGCCTTTTATTTTCGGAATGCGACGCCGAGCATCTACTCACAGCTGGTACAGGTGAACCTTCTGCTGGCCGATTACGAGAATGCCGGCAAATTTGCAGACCTGCTCTACAATGCGGTGATAGCTCCCAATCCCAATGCCCCGCAGGCCCCTTTCTTCAACAGCGAACTGGCGATGGTCAAAGCTTATCAGGGACAGTATGACAGCGCCCTCCGTTACCTGGATCGTGCCAGAACCCTGTTCAAAGTACCCGAAGACAGCATCCCCTATCCCAGCTATTTTCTGGCGGCAGGCTTGATCGCCGAGCACAAAGGAGCCGATGACCGGGCCTTGAGCTATTACGCCAAGGCTAGTCGCATGAGCGGCATGGAAGGCATACATCTCATGCCTTCGGAGCTTTATTTTGCACATGCGCTGATCCTCGTCCATCGGCTGGATGAAGCCGAAAAGATACTGGCCGGCTTAAAAGCACAGCTGCCCACCCGGACGTATTCGGCCTACGGATATTACTACTATAAGCACTACGCCGAGCTGCTGAAAGCAAAAGGCGATCATGCGGGTTATGGAAAAGCGTTGGAGATGTTCTACGGCATAAAGGACAGTCTCGCCAGCCTGAATCACTACCGGGCGATTCAGGAGATCGAAGCCAAGGTGCGGTTGCGCGATAAGGAACAGCAGATAGTACGGCTACGGGAGGAGAGCGAGGCGCAGATCCGCAAACGAAGTCGCGACCTGCTTTTTTTCGCCGTCTTTGCAGGACTGGGCGTCATACTGGTGTTGCTGCTCTTGGGCTATGTCCGTAACATGCTGCTGCGAAAAGGCCAGACCGAGCAGATCGCCAGGCAGACCCAGGCCTTGCAGGAGAACCGGATCCGGGAAATGGAAAAGCAGCATCGCATCGATGTGATGCAGGGCGCCATCGATGCCGAAGAACGGGAGCGCCATAAGATCGCCGACCAATTGCACGATGAGGTAGGAGGAATGCTTTCGCTGGCGATCCTCAACCTCAGCTCCACACTGGAGAAAGGCAGGGACGATCCCCGATCGGAGGAAAAGCTCAATAAGTCACAGGAGGTATTATTCAGTGTGTCGACGACGATCCGCGAGCTGAGCCACCGCCTGACCCCGCTGGCGATTGAAAAGCGTGGATTTAAAAAAGCAGTGGAGGATATGGTGGACACGATCAACCTCAGTCAAAAGCTGTCCCTTCAGGCGGTTATCATCGGCTTTGATGACGATGACCGCTACAAGGCTTCTTTTTATAATGACCTTTACTGTATGCTGCAAGAGTTGCTCCACAACATCCTGAAGCATGCCGGTGCAAAAACGGCTGTGCTGGAGCTGATCGAGCATGACGGCGTCCTATCGATCATGGTCGAAGACGACGGGGTCGGCATATCCGAAGATATGGCGACGAAGGGCAAAGGATTGGAAACGGTACGCTCGAAAATAGTGTATCTTAATGGCTGGGTCGAGATCGCGCGGAAAAGAGAAAGGGGAACCCTGGTCGTCATTGAAGTGCCGGCACAGGAAGATGTCAAATCGTAAACTTGCTAGGATGCCCTGGAGGATCATTATTGCAGATGACCATCCGCTTTTAGTCGATGGGCTTAAGCGAATGCTGGAAGAAATGAAGGACGTGCAGGTACTGGAGACGGTGAGCAATGGCCGCCAATTGCTGGCGCGGCTCAGAGAACAAGCTGTGGATATGGTCCTGCTGGATCTGCACATGCCGCAGATGGATGGGCTCGAGACCCTGAAGATGCTGCAGAAGGATTTTCCCGGCTTGAAAATACTCGTCTTCACCAATTACAGTCAACCGAAATTCCATAGCGAAGCCCGCAACCTCGGCGCCCGCGGATTCCTGCTAAAAAGCACCACGGCCCAGACGCTCAAGGAGGCCGTGCTCACTGTCTTCGAGGGCGGCACCTGGTTCCAGGAGGCCGGATCCCCCCCTGCCACGCGAGACACCGCCTTTACCAACGATTTCATGCGAAAATATCAGATCACCCAGCGGGAGGTCGAAATACTCCGAATGATCGCACAGGGCCATACCACCAAACAGATTGGCGAGCAGCTGTATGTCAGCGAGTTCACCATCAATGCCCACCGCCGGAATATCTGCCGCAAGCTGGATATCTACACCCCCGTAGGACTGGTAAATTTTGCCAAAGAGCAAGGCCTCGTATAGGCCGCCTTCAAATTAGTTACTACTAACTATTTCCGCTTAAATTTTCTTGCCGGACTTTTGAGGAACCTCTACAGGCCACGCCCTCAAAAATCTACCACTCATGATAAAAAAACAACTGATCGGCGCTCTGGCGCTGCTGGTGAGTATGCATTTTGTGTCCTGTTCAATGGAGATGGAGGCTTCCTTCGATATTGCAAAAGAAAAGGAAGGAGGCCAGTCGGCGTATGACACCAAGGCCGATATTGGGACCAATGTCGCTCTCGGATGGTATCTCCCGCTTACGCCGGGAACAATGCGAAATTCCAGCTCTTCAGACCGGCCATTATTCGTAAAAGAAGATTCCGCCTGGAATCCCCTGCCTATGTATTATGTCGACCAATCGGCTGCCGGAGGAAATTTCGGTATCGCCCCGATGGTCGGTTTCGTTCAAAAGGGCGCCAAGGCATTCGGAGCGTCGTCGCGTGAAAATTATTTCGAAGGTGCAGTCGACCTGCAATATCGCTATGGGCTTTCTGATGGCGGCGCCGTATACGGCGGCCTGGGTCCGTTCATCGCCTACGGCCTTGGCGGCAAGACAGGCAGTGGAGCCAATAGCGAATCTACCTTCGGCGGCACGGACGGCATCAAACGCTTCGACTTCGGCCTCAACCTCAGGGGCGGTTACCAGTTTGCCAGTAGCTTGCAATTCGAGCTGGGCTATGACCTGGGTCTCGTCGACAGGTCACCTACCCCGGACGACTATACGACAAAAAGCCGCAATTTTTCCTTTTCGGTCGGTTATTCCGTCGACAAGATCATCCATACGATAAAAGGAAAATAAAAGATCAGACTGAAAAACAAGAAATAACCGCCGTTGTATACGACGAGGACGACAGCGAGAATAGTCGGGGCGGAGCTTCGAAATTCTCGTTTGTGTGAGACGCAATGCCGAATTACAGAAGGCCATCCTGTGTCAATTCCGTTTTGCCTGATCAAAGTGTCAATTTTAAGGATTTATCAGAGAAGGTTTTGAAAGGCGTTCAGAAGGCCGTCACTGTGTTTATCGAAACTAAAGCCGCAAAAGGTGAGGATATGCGGCAGCTTTTGCTTAGATTTCAATTTTCAGATGGAATCGGGCGTTTTTATTTTCTGTATTGGGAAGTGACGACGGCGATAGTCGGTGGCGGCCGCGCGATAGCGCGGGTGGGCGGGCCGCCAGGCATGCGGTCAATCAAAATGGGTATTTGATCAATTTATTTCTGGGCTGGCTCGACGATTTGCCAGAATTTTGCTCGTAAAATCGTCCGGTGAATGGCGCAATTTTCCGGCATTAGCCGATCTACGGCAAATAGTGGTCATATAACCTCAAAGTGAAGCTCTTATGAATTATCGTCTCAAATCCACTCTAATATTGTTCTTTTCGCCGATGGCCTTAGTAGCTGAAGCACAGCAGCGAATAGGTGCCACATCCGACACCACACTCTCGAAAAAGCTGGATGACTATCTTGAATCGACCGTCAGCGCCTATCATTTCAATGGATCAGTTCTCATTGCCCGAAAAGGCGAAATCCTCTTACAAAAAGGCTATGGGTGGAAAGATGTTGCGCGCACAACTGTCAATGACGAGCGCTCGATCTTTCCAATCGGCTCCCTAACCAAACCGTTTACGGCTGAAGTTATTTTAAAACTACAGGAGCAAGGGAAATTGTCCATTCATGATCATCTCACTAAGTATTTCCCTGATTACCCCAAGGGCGACAAGATAACCCTTGAAGAGCTTCTCGATCATACTTCCGGCATTCATAATTATACGGATGATATCGATGAAAAGGACACTGCGATCACCTTGCACCCGGTGACCAAGGAGCGCGTTCTCGATGCATTCATCCATAAGCGGATGGAGTTTAAACCCGGGACAAAATTCAGCTATAACAATTCGGCCTATTATTTACTCGGATGGATTATTGAAAAGGTTAGCGGCAAGCCCTACGAAACGATGGTCAGGGAAACCATATTTAACCCGCTGGGAATGATCCACTCCGGATTTGATTTTACCCATCTGAACGATGCGTGCAAAACGATCGGCTACCGTTTTTTTACCGCCGACAGGCAGGTCCAGAGTTATTACGAAGACTCGACCGTCTACTATGCGGCCGGAGCGATGTACAGCACGACCGGCGATTTGTACAAGTGGGCGCAGTCGATTGCCGCAGGGGAGATCCTGACGAATGATTCATGGAAGGATGCCTTTACCGCCCGCCTGGATCATTACGGCCTCGGTTGGTGGATCGATAGCCTGTTTGGCAAAAAATACATTGCCCATAGTGGCGGCCGGCTGGGCTATATGTCTAACCTGGCCTATTATCCAGCTGAAGACGTCACAATCATTTTGCTCAACAATTTTGGCGATTATGGCCAAAGCCTGGTATCTATCAACCAAACGCTGTCGGCTATTGTGTTTGACCAGCCGTATACCCTTTGGGGAAAGCAATCGGAGATTCATATGAGTAGTGCTGCATTACTCACCTTGGCGGGTACGTATAAATTCAACGCCAAACATTCGCTGATCGTCACTGCACAGGATGGAAAATTATACGTAGAGGCTTCCAACCCTGATGACAAGCTGCCAAGAGTAGAGTTACATGCCGAAACTAGCGACAAATTTTACATCACGGAGGCGCAGCTGAAATTTGAATTTGTGCACGATGCCCAGGGAAACACCGTCAAAATGATCACATACAACACGGCCGGAAAAGATGTGGAATGGCTGAAAGTAAAATAATCGTGGGATTGTCCATATTGACTATAAGTAGGTGTACACAAAAGCTGTGAGTCTCTCCAGTCCCCGGACGCAGCGATTAGATTACGGGCCGGTGCATCCCTTAAGAGAAGGGTATCGGTGGAACCGTTTGGGCTTGCGAAACGGAACGGAGAGGGTGTGGACTATTTACTTATTCCAGGTAATCGTATTCCATCCGTGGAGACCATACTTGATGAGTCTTCCCTCTTTATCGAATTGCTGACCAAACTCGCCAAACATATCGCCGGGAGGCAAAGTAATATCACCAACACCGGTACGGAGGTTTACCGGGCTGGTAAGCTCCGGGAAATAACCCAGATATTGCAATAAATAAAATGGATCGTCTCCACCGGTGTAGTCATCGCAAAGGAATTGCAAAGTTACCGTCTTAGAATAGTCATACGCATAGGTATTACCGCGGAAAGCTAAAGGGTTCCCGTGACTGTCGTACTTCATCGTATCCGTTCGGGTATAGTAATTAGTTTTAAAATCATCATAGCTCAAAACCTCTTTTATGACATAGAAGCGGTTGTCCTTATAATAGAAGTAATCGTCCTCTGCAGCACCTTGGCCCGCGTCGCCTATAAAATCCGTATTCGCGATGCAGGAGTCGGGTCTACCCTCTGAGTTAAGGTATACCCGGACGGCCGTATCCGCCGGACCACCGTCGGTCGCCCCATTTCTAATAAGGTATACGACGCGCCCTTTGCTTTTCACAAGCAGATCGTAGGTGTAGTTTGGAATATCGACAGGGCCAAGTTGATCGTAAAAGGAGAAAACGATCTCCTTTAGTGTTTTACCCGAAGCATAAAAGATTTGCGGAAGAAGTAAGGTGGATCTGGAAAGAAACTATCAAATTCATCGTTGTGAAATTCGGCTACCTGGTTGTCGCCAGTGAGTGGACTGGGAAAATTTGATCGAACGGGGATGGTCTTGTTGCAGGAAGGAAAAGCCATCAATAGCATGAAAGCTGGGAGGAAAAGGGTTATACGCTTCATGATAATAAATTTCTTCTTTTAGGGGAGAAGTTCGCAGGGGGAGCGGAGAGAATGCTTAATTGGGCGTGGGAAACAATTCGATATGGAAGGTAACAAAAAGGCATCATATAAAAAACGTGAAAATCACCTTTTTTATATCCGACGACTAGCCAGGGTGTTACTATGGAGAGGCGACGTATTGCTTCGAGGTCAACATTGTTTTGTAATTTGCGGACGTAAAGAGGAATAAATAATCTTCTCGATGGTTACCGATTCGCCTCATCAATTGGCCGCCCGTGATTGGGAAATACTCATCAGCACGCTTGATGTGCAGTTTGTCTGGCTTTCCCATTGTCTGGTAAGCGCCGGTTACCGGCTCGAAATGGGTGGCAGCGATTTTCCGGGTATTCATTACAATATAGACGGCACAGGCCGGTTGATCGTCCGGCGAGCGGAGCCTGTCGATTTGGAGCCCGGCACGTTGATCATCGTTCCGCCCAATAGCCCGTTTACACTCGAAGTGCCGCACGAGCAGGAGCCGGCAACCGGGCTGCAGACCGTTAACGGGATGGAGGTCGTAAAGAAGAAAAGCGAGATCTATCAATTTGTTGTAGGCGACCCCGAGAAGGCGAAGGTCAACCTGGTATGTGGTTTTTTTAGCGCCGCATATGGTCAGTCGACCGACTTGCTCGAAGGGTTGCACGCCCCGATCATCGAAAAATTCGGACCTGAAGCCCAGATCGGGGAGCGCCTTCGTTGGGCCGTAGCCGAGTTCCTGAGCCGCGAAATTGGCTCGGATGCGATGAGTGCGACTCTTCTCAAACAGGTCATCATTTTGCTCCTTAGACGCTCACTGGCGACGGCTAATATTTGGACAGAGCGATTCCAGGTGCTTCGCGACCCGCGGATCGCCCGGGCGTTTGCGGCGATGGCAGCCGATCCGGGCGGCGGTCATACCATAAAAAGTCTCGCCGAAATTGCCCTGATGAGCCGGTCGGCTTTCATGAGCACCTTCAGCGACATCCTCGGGAAGACGCCGATGGCGGTCCTTAGAGGGCTTCGCATGCGACAGGCTGCTCAGCTACTAAAGTGCACTGCGCTGGATCTTGACCAGGTAGCGCGCCAGTCGGGCTATGTAAGCAGAACCAGCTTCACCCGGGCGTTTAAGGAAACCTATGGCCAATTACCAGGGCAGTACCGTTCGGCGTTTGCCGAAGCTCTTGACTGAAAGTCCGCAATTCGACGCCCGGCGTCCAAACCTGCTGTGAACCCTTGGCTGCTCCATCCAAGTGAGGCAACTTGCATTCGGTAAAAAAAAGATCATATGAAAGCGATTATTGTAAAAGATGCTGCTGCCGGTATAGCCGGAATGAAACTTGTGGAACGGCCCGAACCACAGGCCGCTATTAATGATGTTGTCGTTCGGGTCCATTCAGCGGGATTCGTCGGGACGGAACTGGAGTGGCCTTCCACCTGGGCCGATCGTCTCGGCCGTGACCGGACCCCGAGTGTTCCCGGCCACGAGCTGGCCGGAGTGGTTACCGCCCTCGGCTATGGCACGACGGGGCTTTCCATTGGACAGCGGGTGTTTGGTCTCTCGGACTGGTATCGCGACGGCGCCCTGGCCGAGTACATGGCAATCGAGGCAAGGAATCTTGCGCCACTGCCTGGTGACGTTGACTTTACCGTAGGCGCTAGCCTGCCGGTCTCGGGACTCACCGCCTGGCAAGGGCTGTTCCAACATGGCCGTCTGCAGGCCGGTCAGACTGTTCTCGCACACGGGGCGGCCGGCGCCGTCGGCTCGATCGTGACGCAACTTGCGCAAGAGGCCGGAGCCTGGGTCATCGGTACCGGACGCGCCGCCGACCGAAAGAAGGTGCTCGACTTCGGCGCCAATGAGTTTGTGGATCTGCAAACCGATAAGCTGGAAGACATCGGAGGAGTCGACCTGATCTTCGATGTCATTGGCGGCGAAATCGCCAAGCGGTCCGCAGCCCTGATTCGACCCGGGGGGATACTTGTCTCCGTCGTCGGTCCCGTTGAAGCACGGCCAATGAACGGCACGGCGGTCGACTTTGTGGTCGAGGCCGATCGTGCTCAACTCACTGAGATCGTTCAACGCGCGCGGGACGGAAGACTAAGGACGAATATCGGCGACGTCACTCCACTCGATGAGGCTATTGCCACCTTGAGTTCCTCGCGACGGGCCAAGGGCAAGACCATTATTCGTGTTCGCCCTTAAACAAAATGCTATGATTCGAAAAAAGCAAACGCGGCGCCTCTTCGCAAAGGACAGGCTCCAATGATTTCCATCACTGGTTCTATATCGATCACAAAGGCAGACGGATTCCCTAAGCTGGAATTGATCGACCGCCAGGTAATCAAGGACGGCCATTGTACGACCGCTCCCGACCACGTTCGTCGTAGTAATAGGTTCGCTGCCTTCCATTCACTTCACCCCGAACCGCATAAACATCGGGCCGTGACGGGTGATCGATCATCGTAACATGGTAGTGGCCGTGGTGATATCTCTTTCGG
>JAICXX010000208.1 GCA_025934485.1 Chitinophagaceae bacterium | reverse complement strand
CATCCGGACCGTGGCCACTCCGCTAGAGGGTCTGCACGCCCTGACATACTCGACAGCCACCCAACGCAACAGCGGCACGACGATACATTTTACATGCACCGAACCCGTAGATTTGCTCATCGGATTCTTTGACAAAAAGGAAAAAGCTTTCCTGTCGGCACCGCAGCTGGAGACCGACGCCAGCGCTAACGACTACGGCCAGGCAGAACCCCGGATCGCACATGCCCTGCTGCTCACCGGTATGCCGGCCGTCAACGTCCACGCCTGGTCATTCAAACCCGGCGAGCATACGCTGGAACTCGGGAAAGGCCTATGCCTCGTGCTGGGTTTCGTAAAACCGCAAAGGATCACGGGAACCTATGACGCGGGTCTCGATGAACCTGGAAAAAAGAACCTCGACTGGCTTTTTGAATAATATCGTATGAAGAAGTTTTTTCTATACGCCGCTCTCACTACCGGTCTTGTCCTGACCATTGGTCTCACCCGGCATGCCGCGGCACAGCCTGCTCCTACCGACCTGCGGCTTTGGTATCGTCAGCCCGCACAGATCTGGACCGAGGCCCTGCCCATCGGTAACGGCGACCTTGGCGCCATGATCTTCGGCGGGGTGGGGGAGGAACACCTCCAGCTCAACGTATCCACGTGGTGGACGGGACGCCCCCGTAGCTATCAGCTACCCGATGCCGGTGAATACCTCGATACGATCCGGCAGCTGCTATTCGCGGGTAAACAGGCCGACGCGGAAGCCCTGGCACAGGAACATTTCATGGGCCGGAAATATCCCGATGAAAAGGCCTATGTTTCACTCAGTAAAGCCTGGTTCAAAAAAGTACGCGGCGATACCTCCTGGGCCACAGCGCCAGCCGATGACCACTGGTCCGATATGACCCTGCCCACCTTGAATGGCTGGGAGACGGCCGGGCTGGAAGGCGTCGATGGCGCCATCTGGTTCCAGCATGATTTCGACTTGCCTGCGGATTGGGCCGGCAAAGACCTCGACATCGATCTCGGCCGCATCCGCGATCAGGATTTCACCTACGTCAACGGACATCTCATCGGCACCGCCGTGGGTATCAGCACCAAACGCCACTATACGATCCCTGCCGCGGATCTCCATCCTGGTCGCAACCACATCGCCGTTCAGGTGCTAAACTATAACGACAAGGGCGGATTCACCGGTCTCAAAGGGAATAAGCCGCCTTTTGTCCTGTATCCGGCGGGCACGGCGAAACCCTTGCAGCTCGACCCGGTGTGGAAATATCGCATCCAGGACCAAAACCCGCCGCAACTACCCCAATACGAAGCGGAATACCAGCCCTTTGGTGACCTTTATCTGCAGATTTCCACCACGCACCCCCAGGACTATCTGCGCGAACTCGAATTGCAAAAGGCGATCTCGCGCGTTTCATATACTGATAACGGTATACACTATACGCGAGAATATTTCGCCAGCGTCCCGGATAAAGCTATCGTTATACACCTGACGGCCGATAAGCCCGGCGCGATCAGCTTTCACGCCGCGCTAAAAACGATACAAAGAGATTATACCGTCACTCGCGTCGATGCCCATACCATGGAGCTTAGCGAGAGGGTAAAGGAGGGCGTCCTGCGCGGCGTAGCATTCCTGCACATCGAAACAAAAAATGGCAGCAACGATGGCATCGATATAAAAAATGCCGGCGAGGCCTTGATCACCCTTACCGCCGCCACGAGCTTCGTCAACTACCACGACGTCTCCGGCAACCCCGAAGCGATCTGCCGCACCCGTACCGCCGCCTTACAAGGTCGCTCCTGGCTCTCATTGCGGGAGGCCCATCTCCGCGATTACCAGCCTCGTTTCAATACCTTTTCCATCCGTTTTGGGGACATCGATTCCCAATTGCCTACCGACCAACGTATCCTAAACTATACGGCAGAACACGATCCCGATTTCATTGCGCTGTATCTGCAATACGCCCGGTATTTGATGCTAAGTTCTTCCTGCCCGCAAGCCGCCTATCCCGCCAATCTCCAGGGTATCTGGAACAACGAGCTCTCTCCGCCCTGGGGCAGTAAGTATACAACGAATATCAACTTGGAGATGAACTACTGGCCTGTCGAGCCACTCAATCTCTCCGATTGTTCGGCGCCCTTGTTCAGGCTCATCGGAAACCTCTCGAAGGCCGGCGAGGCCACGGCTAGAGATTATTATCATGCCCATGGCTGGGTACTGCATCACAACACGGATCTCTGGTGCGGCACCGCACCCATCAACGCATCGAATCACGGTATCTGGCCCACAGGCGGAGCATGGCTCTGCCACCAAATATGGGAACATTATCTGTTTACCAAG
This sequence comes from Chitinophagaceae bacterium, assembly GCA_025934485.1. Classification (GTDB taxonomy): domain Bacteria; phylum Bacteroidota; class Bacteroidia; order Chitinophagales; family Chitinophagaceae; genus Puia. The sequence goes on along the minus strand of JAICXX010000208.1, from coordinate 7,782 downwards.
GACAAGGCCTTTCTTCGACAGTATTATCCGGTGATGCGCTCCGCGGCGGATTTCTTTGTCGACTTCCTGATCCCCGATCCTAAACATGGCTGGCTCATCAGCACACCCAGTGCGTCGCCGGAACATGGCGGCCTGGTAGCCGGTCCTACGATGGATCATCAGATCATCCGCGATCTCTTCCGCAACTGTATTGCCGCCGCCCACATCCTTGGAGTAGACCAGGCTGAAGCAAAGACGTGGCAGGACAAATACAACCGCATTGCTCCCAACCAGATCGGCCGTTATGGGCAGCTACAGGAATGGCTCGAAGACAAAGACGATACCACGGATACTCATCGGCATATCTCTCATCTCTGGGGTGTCTATCCCGGTACCGACATCACCTGGAAAGACAGCACGATGATGAAAGCGGCCCGCCAGTCGCTGATCTACCGCGGCGACGGGGGTACCGGCTGGAGTCTCGCCTGGAAAGTCAACTGCTGGGCGCGTTTTCTCGATGGCGATCACGCATTCCGGCTGGTGAATAAACTGGTTTCGAATGCCGTTGGCTATACAGGTGAACACGGCGGTGTCTATCCCAACCTCTTCGACGCCCATCCGCCCTTCCAGATCGACGGCAATTTCGGCGGCGCCGCCGGCATCGCGGAGATGCTCGTCCAAAGCCAGGATAGCCTCATCGATATCCTGCCCGCGCTTCCCACGGCTCTCCCGGACGGACAGGTAAAAGGCCTCTGCGCACGCGGCGGCTTCGTCCTCGACCTGGCCTGGAGGAATGGCCTGCTGCAAGATATCATCGTAAGGTCGAAGACCGGCGGCGACTGCAGACTGCTCTATGCCACACATCTCATCACCGTCCACACTACCCCCGGCCAGCGGCTTCATTTCGATGGGCAGCTGAAACCCATACGCTAATGCGGATTTTACCCGTCATATTATTGTTCTGGGCCCTAACCGCATCCGCCCAACCGCGACGCGACATCCCGATCGACGAGGGCTGGCAGAGCACGCTCGATAGCACACACTGGCAACCCGTCGACGTCCCGCACAATTGGGACGACTATTACGGCTACCGCCGTCTCCGTCATGGTAACCTCCACGGTACCGCGCTCTATCGGAAAACGATCACCCTGGATAAACGCCCCGGCCTGCGCTATTTTCTCTGGTTCGAAGGCGTCGGCTCCTACGCCACGGTATGGGTCAATGATAAGGAGGTAGGCTCGCACGCCGGCGGCCGCACTTCCTTCACGCTCGACATCACCGGTGCCATCCATACCGGCAAAAATAGCCTCCTGGTCCGCGCCGACCATCCCGCTTTTATCCGCGACCTGCCCTGGGTATGCGGTGGCTGCTCCGACGAACGTGGCTTCTCCGAAGGCTCCCAGCCCCTTGGCATTTTCCGCCCCGTTCATCTTGTCGTTACCAAAGAGACCCGCATTGAACCCTTTGGCGTACATATCTGGAACGATACCACCGTTACCAAACGTTCAGCAAAACTCTTCCTCGAAACGGAATTAAAGAATTACGGCTCGACACCTATCCATGGCGTTGTCACTCAACAGTTGGTCGACTCCAAAGGCAAAGTCGTCGCCACGGAAAGCAAAACACAAAGCATCGATCCCGATCAAACCGTCACCGTAAGCCAACAATTCACCGCCATCGCCCAACCCCATCTTTGGAGCACCAACACTCCCTATCTCTATAAGCTCGTCACCAGCTTCACGAGCAACGGCCGGCTCATCGATCGCATAACGACACCCTACGGCATCCGCACGATCCACTGGCCCGATCTCCACGGGCCCGGCGCTCATCCCTTCCTGCTCAACGGCTCTCCCGTCTTCATCAACGGCATCGCCGGATACGAACACCGCATCGGTAACAGCCATGCCTTCACCGGCGAAGAGATCAGGGCCCGTGTCGAACAGATCCGCGCCGCAGGTTTCAATGCCTTTCGCGATGCTCATCAACCGCATAACCTGCGCTACCAGCATTATTGGGACAGCCTGGGCATCCTCTGGTGGCCGCAATTGTCGGCGCATATCTGGTTCGACTCCCCGGCCTTCCGCAAAAATTTTAAAACCGCCCTTACAGAGTGGGTCAAAGAACGCCGTAACAGCCCCTCCCTGGTTCTCTGGGGCCTGCAAAACGAAAGCAAGCTCCCCGAAGACTTTGCCCGCGAATGCACTGCCCTGATCCGGCAGCTCGACCCTACCGCTTCTTCGCAACGGCTGGTGACCACCTGCAATGGTGGTACGGGAACGGATTGGGATGTTCCGCAGAACTGGACCGGTACCTATGGCGGTGACCCCGCGACCTATGGCGCCGATCTAGAGCGGCAGATCCTCGTAGGGGAATACGGCGGCTGGCGCACCATCGACCTGCACGGAGACACCCTCTACAGCGAAGACCGTCTCGACGCATTGATGGAAAAGAAGATCCATTTGGCGGATAGCGTCAGGAGCGATGTTGCCGGCCAATTCGCCTGGGTCTACGCCTCACACGATAACCCGGGCCGCGTCCAGTCCGGCGAAGGTCTCCGGGAGATCGACCGCATCGGTCCAGTAAACTACAAAGGCCTGCTTACCTCCTGGGAAGAACCGCTCGACCTATACTATCTCTATCGCAGCAATTTCGTTTCCGCGGCGACATCCCCCATGGTCTATATCGTCTCGCATACCTGGCCGGATCGCTGGTCGGCGCCCGGGCCCAAGTCGGGCATAGAAGTCTATTCCAATTGCGACCAGGTAGAGCTCTTCAATGACATCGGCGGTGCTTCACTCGGCAAAAGGACCCGAAACGGCACCGGCACCCATTTCCAATGGGATGACGTCTATATCCGCTACAATGTCCTCTATGCCGTGGGCTATCGCGACGGCCGGCCCGTTGCCCGCGACACTATCGTGCTCGCCAACCTCCCCGAATCCCCGCATTTCCACAGCTTAAAAACATCCACCGGCCTGCTGGACCCCGCCCCTGGCTATCACTATCTTTACCGGGTGAACTGCGGCGGCCCCGACTATATCGACCACGAAGGTCACCTGTGGCTCGCCGACCGGCATTATACCGGCGGCGGCTCCTGGGGTTCCTGCTCCTGGACCGATGATTTCCCCGGCCTGCCGGCCTTCTTCGCCAGCCAGCGCTATACGGCCGACCCCATCGCCGGTACTCCGGACTGGCCCCTGCTCCAGGACTTTCGCTACGGTTTGCAGAAACTCGCATATACCTTCCCGGTACAGGATGGTGATTACCGTCTGGAATTGTACTTTGTGGAACCCTGGCTGGGTCGGGGCGGTGGCATGGACTGCACCGGCTGGCGCTCCTTCGACGTGGCCGTAAATGGCAAAACAGTGGTAAACCATCTTGATATCTGGAAAGAGGCCGGTCACGCCCGGGCGCTCAAAAAAGTGGTCGACGTCCATATCACGGGCGGCCGGTTACAGCTTAACTTCCCGCACATCCAAGCGGGGCAGGCGGTCATTTCCGCCTTGGCTGTCGCTACCCTGGATGGCCATCAAACCGCCGCGCCGCCATCGAAAGGCATCCTCGGCGAAAAAGGGTCCTATTTCCTGGATACGGCATATGTCAGGCCCCGGGCGGACACAACGGTAAGGTTAGACTCCGCAGCGGACGTCTATACCGGTAGGGACCACCGTCGCTATCCGGCCGGCGCCGCGATCGCGGTCAGAGCGGGAACCACCGCGCGGATAACTCCTGTGACCCACCTGGAACCGGCCTATGATTCGAAACCCGTCACAAATTACAAGAATGCCCGCATCGCCGGAGATACCACGGAATGGTCCATCGACATCGGGGTAGGGGATACCTACTCCCTCACGGTCAAATACCGCTGGCTGGGATCGCCCACGAACGCAACATGGGAAATTCGCATGGTGGACGGCACCCTTATCAAAAAGGAACCCGTGGCCCTGGCGACGACCCTCCCGGCAAAATGGAATTATATCACCACCACTACCGGCACCATGATCAACGCCGGCAGGTATACCGTCAGGCTCATCGTACATGCGGAAAAAGAATTTCGTGTGAGCGAGCTGCAGGTCCAATAAAAAGGTTTAAAAGGTTTAAAATGAACAGGCTCATCGCCATTGCATTGGTATTATTCGCACATCCCGCTTTCGCACAGGAGATCAAGCTTGCCAACCTCCACTGCGAATACCGCATCAACCCGCTTGGCGTGGGCACCCCAACGCCACGGCTCAGCTGGGAACTGCTTTCTTCCCGTCACGGTGTGACCCAATCCGCCTATCGTATCCTGGTGTCGGAAGATACCCCCAGCCTCAAAAAGAACGAAGGGCCCTTCTGGGATTCACAAAAAACAGCCGGATCCGTTTCCATCGGCACGTCCTATGCCGGCCCCGCTCTTGCTCCTGGTCACACCTATTACTGGAAGGTGATGGTATGGGATGCAAAACGCAATGACAGCTCTCACTGGAGCCCCATCGCCTCCTGGCAAACGGGGTTGTTCAATAAACCCGATTGGAAAAATGCCCAGTGGATCGGCTATGCAGCCTTACCCGACTCCAGCCTCCTGCTACCCGCGCCCTCGGTCAAAGGCGTAAAGAAAAGCGGCCCCTTCCGCGACACGTTGCCACTCTTTCGCCGCGAGTTCGAAATTTCAAAACCCCTGCTCCGCGCAACAGCTTTTGTCAGCGGCCTCGGTCATTTTGAGCTGAGCGTCAACGGCGAAAAAACGGGCGACCATTTCCTCGACCCGGGTTGGGTCGCTTACGATAAAAAAGCCCTCTACGTGGCGCTCGACCTGACCCCGCAGCTTAGGCCAGGTGCCAATGCCATCGGCGTGATGCTGGGGAACGGGTTCTACTATATCCCGCGGGAAAGATATCATAAACTGCTCACCGCCTATGGTTACCCGAAACTTATCGCCCGCATCGTTATCGAGTACCGCGACGGCACCAGCGAAAATATCGTCACCGATCAAAGCTGGAAAACGGCGCCCGGCCCTATCACTTTCTCCAGCATCTACGGCGGCGAAGACTACGACGCCCGCCTGGAACAGGCAGGCTGGGATAGTCCGCACTTCGACGAAAGGCATTGGCGTCCCGCGATTCCCGTCAGCGGCCCCCCTATGCTGGAGGCTCAGAGTGAAGAACCGCTAAAAGTCTTTGAGCATTTTACTGCGCGCCGCATTTTCGCCATCCCCAATTCATGGATATATGATTTAGGTCAAAATTCTTCCGGCATCATCCACCTGCGCGTCTCCGGTCCCCCGGGCGCTGTCGTCCGCATCTCCCCCGCCGAACTCCTCGGCTCCGACAGCTCCGCCAACCAAAAGGCAACAGGAAAACCCTACTACTGGGAATATACGCTCAAAGGTGAAGGTGACGAATCCTGGCAACCCCGCTTTACGTATTATGGTTTCCGTTATCTTCAATTGACAGGCGCCGTCCCTGCCGGCCAACCCAACCCCTGCAACCTCCCGGTAGTAGAAGAGCTCTCCGGCCTGCATACCCGGAACGCCGTGGACCGAACGGGCAAATTCACCTGCAGCAACGAACTCTTCCGGCGAATCGATACACTCATCGATTGGGCGATCCAAAGCAATATGGCCAGTGTCTTTACCGATTGCCCCCATCGCGAGAAACTGGGTTGGCTTGAAGAAGCCCACCTCATGGGCAATTCAATGCGCTATAGCTACGATATCGGCGCTCTCTACCGCAAGATCATCCGCGACATGGAAGACGCACAGACGACGGACGGCCTCATCCCCGAAATAGCACCGGAATTCACGGTATTCGGCGACCCTTTTCGCGACTCTCCCGAATGGGGTAGCAGTAGCATCCTCGTCCCCTGGTACCTCTACCTGTGGTATGGCGACAAGACAACACTCGCCGAAGCCTGGCCGATGATGCAACGCTATGTGCATTATCTCGCCGGTGAGACCCGGGATCATCTGCTGTACGAAGGTCTCGGCGACTGGTATGACATCGGCCCTAAGGGCCCCGGTTATTCACAGCAAACGCCAAAGGGGGTGACGGCCAGCGCCATCTATTATCACGATCTCACGATCATGGCTCAGATCGCTGACATTCTGCACAAGCCCGATGAATATTCGCAGGAAGCAGAAATCGTCAAAAAAGCCTTCAACGAAAAATTCTTCGACGCAAAAACGGGTGAGGTGGCCACCGGCAGTCAAACGGCCAATGCCATGGCACTCTACACGGGAATCATCCCTGAACAATATCGCGCCGCGGTCATGACTAATATTGTAAAGGACCTCAAACAGCGAAACAACAGCCTCACCGCCGGCGACATCGGCTTCCGCTATCTGCTCAAGGCCCTCGACGAAGGGGGACGACCCGATCTCATCTTCGATATGAATAGTCACACCGATGTCCCGGGCTATGGTTACCAACTGGCCAAGGGAGCAACGGCGCTCACAGAGTCATGGGCGGCATTGGGAGCAGTGAGCAACGATCACCTTATGCTGGGACATATCCTGGAATGGTTTTACGATGGCCTCGCCGGCATCAGGGGCCCGGAAACCGCGGCCATCCCAACCTCAGACCCGGGGAGCCCAGCGCCAGCACATTGGACCATCCGTCCCGAACCCGTAGGCAATATCCAATGGGCGCAGGCCGACTATCACTCCCCTTATGGCCTCGTCTCTTCTCACTGGAAACGCTCGTCGACAACCTTCGACCTCGATGTGACCATCCCCGCTAACACCACCGCCACCGTCTATCTCTCCGCTAAAACCGGCGCGGTCCTCACCGAAGGATGGAAACGCCTCGATCTCCGGCCCGACGTACATCTCGTGAAACGCGATAGCAACTGGGCCATCTTCGAGCTCGGCTCGGGAAACTATAACTTCCGTTCCATCACCGGCAACACGGTCTCCGAAAAGAAAATGACGGCGATCTACGACGAAATAAAGACGCCCTACAAGTATGGGCTCATCCTAACGGGCACCGATAAAAGCAAAAAGCTCGACTGCCCCACCATCTTCCGTAAGGGCGAGAGCTGGTTCATGTCCTATATCGTCTTCGACGGCCGTGGCTATCAGACCTGGCTGGCGAAAAGTCCCGACCTCCTCCACTGGGCTACGCTGGGACGAATGCTTTCCTTTAGCGATACCACCGGCGCCGACAGCAACCGCTGGGACGCCAATCAAAAAGCGGGCTATGTCGGACTCGAAGACCTCACCTGGGGCGGCAGCTATCAGCTGCAGCAATACAAGGGTAAATACTGGATGTCCTATTTCGGCGGCAACACCAGGGGATATGAGGCAGGCATGCTGTCGGAAGGAATGGCCTTTACCAGTGGGGATCCGTCCGTGCCGCATGAATGGCAGCGCCTCGATCATCCCATCCTTACACCAAAGGACCCTGCCGTGGGCTGGTGGGACGATCATACGATGTACAAAAGCTGGGCAGTATGGGATAAACATAAATTCACCGGTCATCCCTTCCTGTTATATTACAATGCCAACGGCGACAGTCTCGACAAACGCCGCGGCAGCGAACGAATCGGCATGGCCGTGTCCGACGATATGATCCACTGGACAAGACCCAGTCGCAACCCGCTGCTCGATCATCTCACCGGCATCACCGGCGATCCCTATATCCAAAAGATCGGCGATCTCTACGTGCTATTCTATTTCGGCGCTTTCTGGCACGGTACCCATGGTGCATTCAACCGGTTTGCCTGCTCCTATGATCTCATCCATTGGACGGACTGGACCGGGCCCGATCTCATCGAATCGTCCGAGCCCTACGACGAAGTGTTCGCCCACAAATCCTTTGTGGT
>JAICXX010000310.1 GCA_025934485.1 Chitinophagaceae bacterium | reverse complement strand
GTATCGGCGACCTTACAGGGATATTTTGTCAACTTTATCAAGACCGGGAATCCGAATGGACATGGGCTACCGCAGTGGCCGGCTGCCAATGCCGGGAAGACTGTTATGGTTCAGCATATCAATGTGAAGACGCGGACGGAGCCAGAGACGCATCGGGATAGGTACGAGTGGATGGACAAAAGATAATATATAAATAATCACTACAACATGAAGAAAATTCTCATTACTACACTAGTCCTTGGGATCGTCGTGGCCGGGCGGGCCCAGGAGCACAGAGTCTACACAGACGAGGATTATGCACGCGCAGAAAGTATGCTCAACTATAATACGGGGCCGCTGATCGACCGGGCGGACGTCCGGCCGATGTGGATTGAAGGGGACCGGTTTTGGTACCGGGTGCTGACGGCGACGGGCGGCGAATTCGTACTGGTCGACCCCGCAAAGAAGACACGGGCGGTATATGCTTCGCGGGAGCGGCTGGCTGACGCGATCCAGGCGCTTACGGGTAAGCCCGTGGATGTTTCGCATCTGGGCAGAGAACGTCGTTCCGGTCGCAGGGGCGGCGAGTTGGAAGTGGTCTCGCCCGACGGAAAACGGGCTGCCTTTATCCGCGATTATAATCTCTGGGTACGGGATCTGGCCACGGGACAGGAGACACAGCTCACCACCGACGGCGAGAAAGACTTTGGCTATGCCACCGACAACGCCGGCTGGAAAAGCAGCGATGGGCCTATCCTGCGCTGGTCCGAAGACGGGAAGAAGATCGCCACCTTTAAAGATGATCAGCGGAAGGTCGGCGAGATGTATCTCGCTACCACCAAGGTGGGTCATCCGGTGCTGCACGCCTGGAAATATCCGCTGCCCGGCGACTCCGTGATCCCGATGATCACCCGGGTCATCATCAATGTCGACGAACCCAAGGTGATCGTGCTGAATGTTCCGCCCGATCCGCACCGTGCCACGTTGAGCGACGATATCGCCAGCAGCGGCACTTTCGACGACGTGGACTGGACGGCCGACGATTCACAGCTGGCTTTTGTGAGCACGAGCAGGGATCATAAGGTCGAAAAAGTCCGGATAGCGGATGCCAACACGGGCGCCGTCCGCGAGATCTTCACCGAGACTGTCCCCACGCAATATGAATCGGGTCGCAGTACCATCGATTGGCGTTATCTGCAACATAGCAATGAATTCATTTGGTATTCCGAGCGCGATAACTGGGGCCACCTGTATCTCTACGACGCTACCACGGGAAAGCTAAAGAACCAGATCACACAAGGGGACTGGCTGGTGTCGAAGCTGGAACGTGTCGACGAAAAAAAACGCATCATCTATTTCCTGGGCGCGGGTAAAGAACCCGGCGTTCCCTATTACAGCTATCTCTATAAGATCGATTTCGACGGCAAACATCTCACGCTGCTGACGCCCGAGACGGGCAATCATACGGTGAGCTTTGCACCCGGCGGCGAATATTTTGTAGATACCTATTCGACGCCCGAGATAGCGCCGACGACTGTCTTGCGGAATACTGCGGGTAAGCTGGTTGTCGATCTTGAAAAGGCCGATATCTCGCGTCTCGTGGCCTCCGGCTGGAATGCGCCCACGCTTTTTTCGGTGAAGGCACATGATGGGCAGACCGATATTTACGGACTGCTCTTTACACCTGCACATTTCGACAGCACGAAGAAATACCCGATTATCGATTATATCTATCCCGGGCCGCAAGGTGGCAGCGTAAGCAACTGGAGTTTCCAGGCATCGCGGAGAGACAACCAGGCGCTGACGGAGCTGGGTTTTGTCGTGGTAGCGATAGAAGGCACCTGCAACCCCTACCGGTCCAAGAGCTTCCATGATATGTGCTATGGTGATATGTCTACGAATACCTTGCCGGACCAGGTCACGGGTATCCAGCAGCTGGCGAAACGGCATGCGTATATCGATCTGGATAGGGTAGGTATCTGGGGTCACTCCGGTGGTGGTTTTGCCACGGCAGGGGCGATGTTCCGTTATCCCGATTTCTTCAAAGTGGGTATTTCGGAATCCGGCAACCACGACAACCGCGACTATGAAGACGACTGGGGCGAGCGTTATGATGGGCTGCTTGTTCGCAACAGCGATGGGACCGATAACTATACCGCACAGGCCAATGAGAACTATGCCAAGAACCTGAAGGGCAAGCTCATGCTGGCGCATGGCTTGATGGATAACAATGTACCGCCGTATAATACGCTGCTGGTCATCGATGCTTTGGAAAAGGCAAATAAAGATTATGACCTGGTGATATTTCCGAACAGCCCACATGGGTATGGTCCGATGGATCCGTACATGATGCGGCGTCGTTGGGACTATTTTGTCACCAATCTCATGGGTGGCGTGCCGCCGCATGAGTACAAGATGAAGCCAAAAACAGATCCGCGGAATGCCATGGAGTAGGAGTGAGTTTTTTCTTATCTTGGCGGCTATGAAAAAGTCATATTTGCTTTTTGCACTATTCATGATCGTTCTGCTTTCCTGGGGTGTAACCGGTCATCGTACGGTGGGCAAGATCGCCGAAGATCATCTGACGCCAAAGGCGCTGGCGGGGGTACGCGATCTGCTGGGGTCGCAGAGCCTGGCGGATGTTTCCACCTGGGCCGATGAACTTCGGGGTAACCCGGAATACCGGCAAACGGGCCCCTGGCATTATATCAATCTGCCGCTGGGGCTAAGTTATGACGAATTCAAGAGGCGGGTGGAGAATATGCTCGAGGCCAATGTCTACAGTGCGCTCGTGAATCAGCTGCGGCTGCTGACCGATTCCACGGTTCCGCGGGACAAGAAGGTCGATGCCTTAAAATTCGTAGTGCATTTTGTGGGTGATCTTCATCAGCCGATGCATATCAGCAGGGCGGAGGATAAGGGTGGCAATACCATTCAGCTCAACTTCGACGGGCAGGGCACCAATCTGCATGCCCTTTGGGACAGCAAGCTGATCGATCATTCGGGCATGGATTACCAGCAGCTCGCGGCGAAATACGATCATCCGTCGGCGGCTCAGGTGCGGAAGTGGCAGGGTGATCCGGTGGTCAAATGGATGTGGGAGAGCTATGTCATCAGCTCGCAACTCTATGCGGAGGTCGATACGATGAAGAGCCGGAGTATCGGACAGGCTTATTATGATGAACACTGGGGACAGGTGACGCAGCGGCTGGAGCAGGCCGGGGTGCGGCTGGCGGGGTTGTTGAATGTAGTGTTCAAGAATGGCCCGGTGAAGATGGTGCCTGCTGCTGCGGGGGCTGGCGCAGGTGCTGGAGCTGGTTCTGGGGCTGGGGCTGATGCGGGTGTTGGCGCCGGCGCCGGTGCGGGTGCGCCGATAAAGATCGTGGGCAGTGATGCGATCCATCATATTGGCGACTATGTGATCGTCACGGATAAGGTCTATGGGGTCAAGAACATGGGGAGTCTGATGCTGGTGAATGTCGGTGGGGCGTATCCTGATCAGCCGTTGACGGTGGTGTTGCGCGGGAGTGCGAAGAGTCTGGCCGGGGAGTTGGATGGCAAGACGATCCATGCAACGGGGAAGATCGAGCTGTATAAAGGGAAGCCGGAGATTGTGGTGGAGGACCCGTCGCTGGTGACGCATGACTAGCCTGTGTGCTGTTTAAAGCCGATGCTTTCGCGGGTCTTGCCGGGAGCTTCGAAATGGATGCGGGTTTGCACTTCGTCGAGGGAAATGAGATCGTCCGTGTCGCCGAGGACTTCGTCGATGAGGCCGTACTTTTGCGCCTCTATGCTGTTCATGAATCGGTCGCGGCGGAACATCTCTTCGATCTCCTCGCGGGTGTGGCCGGAAAATTTTCCGATGAGATAAAAGATCTGATTTTGCAGCCGTTCCTGCTCTTTATAGGCGATGCGGACGTCTTCGGTGTAGCCTTTGGCGCCGCCGCCGGTGGGATGCATATGGATGGTGGCATGGGGCAGGGCATAGCGTTGGCCTTTATGGCCGGCAGTAAGAAGCACCGTGCTCATGCTGCCGCAAAAACCCATGGCCACGGTAGCTACCGGCGATTTCAGCTTTCGCATGGTATCGTAGATAGCAAACCCGCCATAGACGATGCCTCCGGGGCTGTTGAGGTATAGCATGATGGGATTATGGTTCTCGCTGTCGAGGTAGAGCAGCTGGGCTACAATAAGATTGGCGACATTCTCTTCTATGGCGGTGCCCAGGTATACGATGCGTTCTTTGAGCAGCAGGCTATAGATATCGTAAGCACCCCTGGTGGCGCTATCGATCACGGTGGGTATGATCATATCAGGCTTTTTAATTGACCCGCGAAGGCGGCCTCGTTTAACAGCAGGTGGTAGATATTTTCGAGCCTTTGGCGGTTTGCGTTGCGGCCGTATTGCCTGATCAGCCGGTGGGCCGTGCGCTGCGCTTCTACCTTTTCGGCGAAGGCTTCGTCAACCAGCAGGTTGGTTTCCACCTTCTGGGTTTGCTGCTGATCCAGCTGCCGGAAGAGATAGTTATCGATGAGCTCCAGCTCGGTCAGTTCACTGCGCATAGACTTGTTTTTATTTCTTCCCGGACCTTCTCCAGGCATTTGTATTTCTGTACGGTGGCCGAGCGGCGGCCATTGAAGCCGAATCTTAAAGCGATGTCCTGCATGGAGCGGTGGTCATAATAAAATGCTTTTAAGAGCTCCAGGCATCGTTTCCCGCTTTTTTGGAGGGACTTCAATAGGGTCCGTTCGGTCTCTTCGGCTTCGGGGTCCCGGAGGTCTTCCGGATCGAAGCCTTCCGGAAGCTGCAGATCGCCTTTCCGGGAGTGCAGCCAGCAGATCCTGGCGGTACCCAACAGGTACGCTTTGGGCGAAGCATGAAGGCGGAGGGTGCCGGCCTTCTCCTTCTCCAGGTAGATCAGCAGCGCGTCATGAAAGCTGTCTTTGGCCTGTTCGAGGGTTCCCCCCAT
>JAICXX010000141.1 GCA_025934485.1 Chitinophagaceae bacterium | reverse complement strand
TTCTCCGCGGTGAAGACGGCCTGGATGCCGATGGTCGCGTCATAAGGGTCGCCGGTCCACTGGATATAGTTGCCCACCCCTTCCTTGAGGACAAAGGGTTTGTGGATGAAGCTCTGGAAGGTGAAATTATACAACCCGCGATCGATCTCATAGCGCCCGTTGAGGGTGAGGTCTTCGGTGGTGCCTACGCGCATCACGAGATTACCGTGGCCATTGGCCTTGATGACGTCGCCGCTAAGCGGGTCGAGGATCATGTAGATGTTCGCGTAGTTGTTGGCATACATGTCGAGGGTCACCGTGAGATTGCTGCCTTGTTTTTCCGGCGCCTGCTCCTTCATCTCCTTCCCATAGACCCGCCATTTGATAAAATCGGCCTCGCCGCTTTCCCGGCTGATGGAAGGCGGCAGATAGATATTCGAGCTGTCCGTGGGTTCCCCTTTGATGTACATCTGCATATTGGCATCGGGGCCTGTGAGGGTAATCCTGGCCTTGCCGATCACCGTACCGTAGAACTGGTTGTTGTCGGTTGCTTTTGTATCGAGGAGCAACAGCCGGTTCGTGTTGAACTCGAAGTCGTAGCCCAGGTCATCGAAGGCATGATGGAAGAGCCGGCCCCGGGTAAGTTCGGCGGTGTGGCCCATGCGGTCCTTGACCTGGATGGTCCCGAAGTCGATGGTGTCCTTTTTGAAGACCACGGTAGCGCTGGCGATCTTATAGGTGCATTGGGTATAGGCGACCTTCAGCGAGGCGTCGCGCAGGTTCACGGTGCCGAGGTAGTACAGGTGGGAGGCCGGGCCGGTAATGTGCAGCTTTCCGCTCACATTGCCGGTGAGATTGGTGAAGACACCGCCGAGGTATTTTTCGAGCCAGCTGACCTTCATATCGGCGACGTCGGTGGTAATATCGATGGGCGGACCAGCGGCAGTGCTGTCGAGGTTGATGAGGGCAGAGCCGTCGAGATGGTAGTTCTTGTTATCGGAATGAAGTGTTGCGTGGATGGCGCCGGTGGCCTTTTCGTAATCTGCCGCAAGATCGAGGTGACCGATGGAGTCGTTGGCGAAGCGGAACTGGTCGGCCTGGCCTTTGAAGGTGATGGTATGTTTGCCGAAGGGGTCGGTCATGTCGACGCTTCCGGTGAGGAGGCCTTCGAGCCTTTGTGACTTGACGACATAGGGAGTGAAATCGCCGATGTTGACCTTTGTGAGATCGACATGGATATCGTTCCAGTTGCCCTCGCCGGAGGGGTGGGTCGTGACAGCGATGGTTTGATCACCGCTGCGGAGGTTGAGGCCGTCGGCGGAGAGATACTTGTTCTCGTAAGCCAGCTGTCCGTCCTTATCGATGTGCCAGATCTTGCTGTTGATCTCGAAGGTGGAAGGATCGAAGGTGACTTTGACGCCGGTGCGCATGGTTTGTACGCGGACGTCGAGATTGGCGGAGTTGAGGGTCTGGCTGGCGCTGGTCGAGACCTGCAGGCTGGTGAGATCGCCCATGGAGCTGAGGTGGATACGGGTGCCGGGGAAATGCAGGCTGTCATTGATGAAGACCTCGCCGATGCTGTCCGTCATACTGAGGCTGTCGAGGTTACCGCGGCCTCTTACGAAGACATGGTTGAAGGCGATGTTCTTATAACCGAATTGCGGCACCTCGGCATTGAGGTCCAGGAGGTTCTTCCGGGTATCGATACGGCCGTTGATGCCGGAGTTGTTGAATCCCCGGAGGTCTTTGATGAACAGGTCGATGTATTCATCCACATTTTTGGTGTCGATCACGAAACTGAAATTCTGGTTCGCGGGGATGGACTTCGCCGGCGAGATATAGCTCGGATAATATTTGTTCAGGAGGGTCTGGAAGGAGGCAGGGAGGTCATGAATAGAGAACTGGCCGACGATGGCGCCGTCGAATTCGTTGCTGACGACGGTGATGGTCTTGTTGCTGTCGACGATGCTCGATTCCAGGGTCAGGGAGTCGAAGGAGACGCGCTCACCGTTCTTGAACAGCGAGGCATCGTAGATACTGGCTTTGCCGAGGAAGTTATCGATATTGTCGCCGGTGAAATTGCATTTGAACTTGCCGTCGAATTCGACCTGCTGCCTGACGAAATGCAGCCTGGTGAGATCGGCCTTGGCAACCTCCGCTTCGAAATCGAATTTGGGTTGTTTTTGGCTGTAGTCGATCAATCCGTTGAGATGGGCGTCGAGGTTAGGGTCGCTGGCGATCAACTCCCCGTTGAATTTCTTTTTGGCTACGGCGCCGTTCACCTGGATATGGCGGTAGGCGTAGTGGTTGAATTCCAGGTTATCGATCATGCCATCGAGGGTGGCGCTGAGCGTACCGGTCTTGAGGCCGGTGCCCTTGATGTTGCCCTGGAAGGCGATACGACCCAGGTTGTCGTTGTCGAGGAAGGGACCGAGATAAAAGCTATCGGTGGCGATGGTGCCGCTATAGATGGATGCTTCGCCGGCCGGCAGCCGCATGTTGAGGTTGGTCTGCAGTGCGCCCAGATTGGTTTGGATGGTCCCCTTTGTAACGAAGTCGCGGATCGTGCCGTTGAAATCGCCCTGGTAGCGAAGCCAGGTGACGCGGTCGAGCCGGACTTGCTCTACCTTTTGCAGCGAGGGAACGAGCGCAGCCATGTCTTCGTACGTGGTCCTGAAATCGTTTGACTTGAATTCGATGTTCGTCTTTTCGATATCAGGCAGGCCTTTGAGGTGGAAGTCTCCATTGAGAGAGGTATTCTTGCCGGCTTCCACGATCACCTGATGGCCGCGGAGGTCGGCCACCGTACCCTGGATATCGCCGGTGAGACGGACGTGTTTATCCCAGTTCCGCAGGGCGGGTGCAAAAAAGGCGATATCGCCGGCGTCGATCTCGGCGTCATTGAAACGGCCTTCCATGTGGATGCGGGAAACGAAGTAAGACATATCGTCCAGCGTCTTGAACCGCATGGCGAAGAAATTGTGTAGGTGGCTTTTGTTCGTTTGCAGGTCCAGGCGGGCGAATTCCATGGCTTCCGGATACCAACGGATGCGCGCGTTAAGCTTTTTTATCTCCAGGCCGCTGCGTTCTTTGGTGGTGAGTGCCAGCTGCGCGGTAAGGGTATCGCGGTTAAGGCGAAGATCGTTAAAGCTGGTGTTGACGGCGGAGAAATGAATATGGTTACCGTCGAACCAGGAGTTGATGCTGGTATCGGTTCGTTCGATGTGCTGGAAGGAGCCGTTCCGGATGGTGACGGAACGGGCGGTGATGTCCCAGCCATCCGGGTTCAGGCGAAGGTGATTGGGATCATTGACGATGCGCGTCGTGTCTTCCTTTAGCGGGGGGCGGTTGCCGTCGTAGTTGGAAAGGATGAAATCCGGCTGTGTGAAGCTAAGGCTGTTGACGCGGGCGATCTTGTCGTTAAAGCTGATGGCATCGGCATCGAGGTGCATTTCTTTCAGGTGAAGGTCCATATCCTCACCCCGCCAGGCATCGTGTTTGAGAAAGTGGATATTCGTGAGCACGACCTCTTTGAGATCGAGCTGTAGGCTTTTGGTCGTGTCCGGCTCTTTGGAGAGCTTGTCCGGGTTGGTGAAATAGTCGACGAGGAACTGGTAGTTCCACACGGAGTCGGTGCGTTGCAATTTGATGGTGGCATCTTCGAGGCCGATGTATTGCAACTGCGCCGTGTCTTTGAAGAAGAACCAGTCGGTAATATTGACCCTCACCGTAGTCGCAAAGAGCAGGGTGTCGTGCCGGCCATCCTCGACGAGGGTCGAATCCAGCAACATTTTGTTAAAAAGTTCGAAGTCGACGTGTTTGACGTGAATGGTGGTATGGAGGTCGTGAGAAAGGCGGTGCGTCACCCGGGATACCAGCCAGGTCTGGACGGCTGGTACATGGATAAGCGACCACACGGCAACCAGTAATAGTATTAAAACCAGTAATGTATTACGGAGTATTTTCCAAATCTTTCTCAGGGGGTTGTCATTTCTGGTGGCAAAATTAATCTATTGATGGGGCCGGTGCAAATTCGGGTGCAAATTCGGTACCATTTCGCTATTTTGACCCCTATAACGCAGTTAAAGTTTAGCCGCCTGAATTTAATGTTTAAAACGCTTTTCCATGTCGTTGTTGAAGGTTTGGGAGCTGCCTTTTGAGATCGAGAGACTACGCCAGTGCTGATCCCGGATCATTTTACCCAGATAGACGATCTGGCCGACATGATGGGGGTAGTGGGCCAGCTGACGGTTGATGGCGTCGATAACGATCAGGGGTTCGTGGCGGATCGTGATGGTTTTGAGCAGATCTTCTTCGCGGAGGGAGGTCAGTGTATCGATGAGACAGCGCCAGCCTTTTTCCCAGAGGGCGACAAGCTCTTTCGCGGTGCAGGTGGGCGGGCTGAATTCTTCGTCGCGGTTACGGCCTTCTTTTTCTCCATCCGTCGACAGGAAATCCGTCCATCGGCTTAGCATATTGCCATGCAGGTGCTGAATGATCACTGCGATGGAATTGGACTGCTCCGAGGGTTGGAAGAAGAAGTCTTGTTCTTCCAGCTGGGCGAAGGTCATATCGCCCAGGGTCTTGTAGGTCAGAAAGCGTTTGATCGCTGAATCGAGATAGGTGGCTCCGATGGTATTCATAGTCTTTTACTTTTAGTATCCCATGGCCGTATCGTCGCCCCGGTCGTCGCCGACGGCTTCGATCTTGCGGGTGCCGTCCGCTGCGGGAAGGACCCTGATCACTTCGGTGCGGCCGATGCTGCCGCGTTGGCTGATCTTATAGCCCATTGTGGTGAGCTGTTCGCGGGTATAGGCCGGAAAGGCGGGCTCGACGAACAATTCATCGGGCAGCCATTGATGATGGAATTTGGGTTTATTGACGGCGTCTTCGGGGGAGAGGCCGAAATCGATGATGTCCACGAGGGTCTGGAAAACGGAGGTGGTGATGGTGGTTCCGCCGGGTGTGCCCACGACTAGATAGACACTACCGTGGTTGAGTACAATGGTGGGCGTCATGGAACTGAGCATGCGTTTGCCGGGGGCGATGGCGTTGGCCTCGGCGCCTACGGCGCCGTACATGTTGGGGACGCCGGGTTTGACGCTGAAATCGTCCATTTCGTTGTTGAGGAAGAAGCCGGCGCCGCCGACGACGACCTTGCTGCCGAAGCCGCCGTTGAGGGTGGTGGTGATGGAGACGGCATTGCCTTCATTATCGACAACGTCCAGATGGGTGGTCTCTTCGGACTTCGGATTTAGGACGCCTGCGCTGATGTCTTTGCTGCTGCCGGCTTTATCGGGCTGGAAGGCCATCATGCGTCTGCGGATATAGGCTTCGCTGGTAAGTGTCTTTACGGGGACCGAATAGTAGTCGCGATCGCCGAGATATTGCGCGCGGTCCGCATAAGCGAATCGTTCCGCCTCGGTCATCAGGTGGACGGCTTTAACCGATTCGAAACCGTACCCCCCGAGGGGTTCGGGCTCTACCATTTTGAGCAGCTGTTGCAGCACGACGCCGCCGCTGCTGGGCAGGGGCATGGTGACGATGGGATAGCCGCGGTAGGAGAACACGGTGGCCTCGCGGGTTCTGGCGGTATACTCACGGAGGTCTTTGGGCGAGATGATGCCTTTGCCGCGTTGCATCTCTTCGACGATCAGGCGTGCGGTCTCGCCTTCATAGAATTCCCGGGCGCCTTTATCGCGGATGCGGATAAGGGTTTGAGCAAGGTCTTTTTGTATCAGGGTGTCGCCGGCCTTCCAGCCGCTCTCCCTGATAAACACGGGTAGCAGGGTATTGTATTTCCTGAAGGCGGCCTGTGCGCTGTTGAGGCTGCGGGCTTCGGCTTCGGTGAGGACGAAACCTTTTGCCGCGAGATCGATGGCGGGTTGGACGAGCTTGGCGAAGGGCAGCTTTGCATAGCGCAGCTCTTCGAAGATACCGGCGATGGTGCCGGGTACACCGGAGGCGAGATGGCCGTTTTGGCTAAGGTCGGTCCGGGCGTTGCCTGCCGGATCCAGGTACATGTCGCGGGTGGCTTCGGTGGGCGCTTTCTCGCGGAAATCGAGCGCGATATTCTTTCCGTTAGCCAGGTGGGCGACCATGAAACCGCCGCCGCCGATATTACCGGCGGCAGGGTATACGACGGCGAGTGCGAGTTGGGTGGCGATTGCCGCGTCGAAGGCGTTGCCGTCCTGGCGCAATAGGGTGAGTCCGGCGAAGGTGGCGAGCGGGTGGGCAGAGACAACCGCGCCATGAGTAGCGGAGGCCGTTTTTTGGGCCGTATAGGCAAAAGGGGTAGGATCTTGCGCCAGCAAGGGTTGTTGTGAAAAAAGAATTGGTGTGCAAAGGATTAAAAACCTGATGAGCGGTCGGCGCATAAAAGGAATTGATTTCCCCAAGTTACCATTTTTTTTATTTTAGTGCTTTACTTACATTCGCCCACCCATGAGTCCCATCGCCAGTGTTTTCTTCGGTCTCCTGCTGTCTGCCTGCAGTTGTTTTGGGCAGTCGGTGCCTTCGCCGGAAAGCTTTTTGGGCTATCCTCTAGGCGCGCATTTTACTCCGCATCATACGATCGTCGATTATTTTAAAACGGTGGCCGCGGCGGCGCCGGATCGCATGAAGCTGGAGCAGTATGGCACGACCACGGAGGGGCGGCCGTTGCTGCTGGCGTTCATCGCTTCGCTGCAGAACATGAAACGGCTGGAGGAGATCCGGCTGAACAATCTGCGGCTGGCCGGTGTGCTGCGGGACGGGAAGGCGGCGGACGAGCATGCGCCGGTGATCGTGTGGCTCAGCTATAATGTCCATGGCAATGAGCCGGCGAGTTCCGAGGCCTCCATGAAGATGTTGTACTGGCTGCTGGACCCGTCATCACGTGCGGCGGGATGGCTTGACAATTTGGTGGTCATCCTCGACCCCTGTATCAATCCCGACGGACGGGACCGGTATGTGGCCTGGTACAACGATGTGGTGGGGACGCAACCCAACCCCGATCCGCAGGCGCGGGAGCATCAGGAACCCTGGCCGCATGGGCGGACGAATCACTACAATTTCGATCTGAACCGCGACTGGGCATGGCAGACGCAAAAGGAGACGCAGCAGCGGATGGCCCAATACGAGACCTGGTTGCCGCAGATCCATGTGGACTATCACGAGCAAGGGTATAACAACCCCTATTATTTCGCACCCGCGGCGGAGCCCTATCATGATGTCATCACGCCCTGGCAACGGGAGTTCCAGGTAGAGATCGGAAAGAACAATGCGCGCTATTTTGATGCCCATGGATGGCTGTATTTTACCAAACAGGAATTCGATCTTTTCTATCCGAGCTATGGCGACACCTATCCCATCTATAACGGCGCGATCGGCATGACCTTCGAGCAGGGCGGTATCGGTGCGGGGCTTGCCGTGCAGACCTCGGACGGCGATACGCTGACGCTCGCGCAGCGGATCGAACACCATTTCACAACGGGCATGTCCACCGTCGAAATGGCGGCCACGCATGCCGAAAAACTGGTGCGGGAATTCCATAACTATTTTATAGAAGCGGTTAACCATCCTAGTGGGGATTACAAAGCCTATTTCCTCCGCAACGATTCCTTTGGTGACCGGCTGGAGCGGCTGCGCAGTTTCCTCGATCACAACGGCATTCTTTGGGAACTCGTCAACAATGGGACGCCGCTTACGGGAGTGGACTACGAGACCGGAAGAGCGGCGACGTTCCGGAGTGCCCCGGGAGATATCGTGATCAATACCAATCAGCCCAAGTCGAACCTGGTTCGCGTGCTCTTCGAGCGGAAATCGCGGATCACCGATTCGGTGACCTATGATATTACGGCCTGGTCGTTGCCTTTTGTGTATGGCGTACAGGCCTATGGGCTGGCTGGTTTTGTCACCGAGGAGAAGAGCCCGGCAGGTATTCATCCTGAGCAGGCGAAGCCGGTGATTCCCGACTCAACCTACGCGCTTGCCGTCCGCTGGACGGGCATGGAGAGCGTCCGGTTTCTGACCATTCTGTTGCAGAAAGGAGTCAAGATCCGTTATACCGAGCGGCCATTCCAAAGCAGTGGCATCAGCTTCGACAGGGGCACTCTTCTCCTGCTGGCGACGGGAAACAGCAGCCTTGGCGCGGGGTTATGGCCGTTAGTGGCCGATGCGGCTTTTCGTACCGGCGTGAAATTGGTTCCCATTGCTTCGGGTTTTGTCGACAAGGGCGCCGACCTGGGGAGCGATCTGGTCCATGTGATCCACCGGCCGCGGGTGGCGGTGCTCACGGGCGAGCAGGTGAATTCGCTGGAAGCGGGGGAGGTATGGCATCTGTTCGAGCAGGAGATCGGGTATCCCGTGACCCTGATCAATGCCGGGGCCATGAACCGGGTAGCCTGGAAGAATTTCGATGTGCTGATCCTGCCGAACGGCAATTATCATAGTCTCGATGACAAGAACAATGCCGACATGCTCATCGAATGGGTCAGGCAGGGGGGGCGGCTGATAGCTATGCAGGATGCGGTTGCGCAGCTGTCGAAGCTGGAATGGGGCATTCGCCAAAAGGGGGAAGAAGACGATAAGAAGGACGAGGAGAGGGACAAGCGGCCGGCCGATTACGGAGATCTTCATCGTTATGACAACCGGCAGCGCGAGGAGGTAGCGAGCAGTGTGCCCGGGTCGATCTTCCGGGTGGACCTCGATAATTCGCATCCCCTGGCGTTTGGCTATCCGGATCATTATTATACGCTGAAGCAGGACGACAATGTATACGAATTCATCAAAGACGGCGGCTGGAATGTGGGCGTGGTGCGGAAGGACGGCTATGTAAGCGGTTTCACCGGCATCAAGGCCAGGGAAAAGATCAAGGATGGGGTGATATTCGGGGTACAGGATCAGGGCAGGGGCACCATCGTCTATATGGCGGATGACCCGCTGTTCCGCAGTTTTTGGGAGAATGGCAAACTGTTGTTTTGCAATGGGGTGTTTTTAGTTGGGCAATAAATGTATTCGAATGAAGAGATTATTGTTTTTGTTAGTTACGGGGCTGAGTGGCTTGATCGTCGCGGCGCAGGCGCCGGAGCGGATAACGTCGGCAGAGATCTATCTCCGGCTGAACAAATTGAATGTCCTCGGGACAGTATTATATGTGGCCGCGCATCCGGATGACGAGAATTCGCGGTTGATCGCCTATATGGCCAAGGAACGGCTTTATCGCACAGGGTATCTGTCGATGACGCGTGGTGACGGCGGGCAGAACCTTATCGGCGACGAGCAGGGTGTCGAGCTGGGACTCATCCGCACACAGGAGATGCTGGCCGCGCGGCGGGTGGATGGAGCCGACCAGTTCTTTTCCCGGGCATTCGATTTTGGGTTTACCAAATCCACCGAAGAGGCCCTGAAGACCTGGGGCGAGCAAAAGATCCTGAGCGACGCCGTTTGGGTGATCCGAAAGTACCAGCCGGATGTGATCATCACCCGTTTCCCGCCGGATTCCCGGGCGGGCCATGGGCATCATAGTGCGTCGGCGGTGCTGGCGCATGAAGCCTTTTTAGAGGCCGCAGACCCCACGAAATTCCCCGCGCAGTTCCAATACGGAGTAAAACCCTGGAAGGCGACACGGATCATGTGGAACAATTATAATTTCGGCAGTGTCAATACGACTCGTGAGGATCAGCTCAAGATCGATATGGGCGGCTTCAATCCGATACTTGGAAAGAGCTATGGCGAACTCGCGGCGGAAAGCCGTACCAACCACAAAAGCCAGGGAGCTGCTTTGACGCCGGCACGCGGATCTGCGGATGAATATTTTACCCTCGTGGATGGAGAACCGGCGCCTACCGATATCATGAACGGCGTGGAAACCTCATGGCGTCGCGTGCAGGGGGGCGAGCGGATCGAAGGCATGGTGGACCAGGTGATCCACGATTTCTCGCTGCAGTATCCGGAGCGGTCCGTGCCGGCGCTGGTGGACATCTATAAGGCGATTGCCGCATTGCCCGACGGCTACTGGCGGACGCAGAAATTAAAAGAAACACAAGCGCTGATCGCCGAGTGCAGCGGGTTATGGATGGAAGCGGTGACCCGTACGCCCTATGCGGTGCAAGGGGACGCGCTGCCGGTGACGCTGGTGCTGAACGACCGGCTGAATGCGCCGATCTCAGTGGAAGGCGCGAACGTGGATGGCGTCGATACGGCCTGGCGCCAGGAGCTTCAAGGGGATAAGAACTATTCGCTTTCTTGCGTGATCCATGTGGCGCCGAACGAGCCGGTGACACAGCCCTACTGGCTGCGCGAGGAGATGTCGCCGGGGTCGTTCAATGTGAGCGATCAGCGGCTGATCGGCAACCCGCAAGGGGCGCCGGCCTATGAAGTACGTTTCCGGCTGGTCATCGGCGGTCAGGAATTCATTTATACACGACCGGTACAGTATAAGTATACCGATCCCGTTCGGGGCGAGCTCTATGAGCCGTTGACGGTGATACCGGTTGTGACGGCGCAGTTCGATCCTTCTTTAGTCTTGTTTACGGATGGGGAGGAGAAAAGTTTTCATGCGGAGGCGCAGGATCATCAGCCGGGCATCGCTAATGTCTCGAGCCTGCCGTCTATGCAGCTGACGCCGACGCCGGGGCTCACGGTCGGCAAGCCCGTGGGGTTGTCGTGGACGGCGAAGCCGGCGGGGCATGGTACGGAGACGGTGACGGCAGATCTGCTGGCGAACCGCCGGGATACCGTATTACAGCTTACGACCATCGCATACGAGCATATTCCGCGGATCGACTATTTCCGGCCCGCACGGGAGAAATTCGTAGTGGCCGATGTCCGGACGGCGGGGCATCGTATCGGCTATATCGAAGGGGCAGGAGACAAGGTCCCGGCCGCGCTCGAGCAGATGGGTTACGAGGTCGTGTTGCTGAAAGAAAAAGACGTCAGCCCCGCGTTTCTCAAGACCTTTGACGCGGTGATCGCCGGCGTACGGGCTTATGACGTGCATCCGTGGCTCAAACAACGGCATGATGTGCTGATGGAATATGTCAAAGACGGCGGCAATTTAATCGTTCAGTACAACCGGGACGGGTTGGATAACATGAATACCAATATCGGGCCTTATCCGTTTGCGATCTCCAATAAGCGGGTCACGGATGAGAACGCGCCTGTTGCTTTCCTGCATCCGGCGCATCCGGTGCTCAACTATCCCAACAAGATCACCGACCAGGATTTCCAAGGTTGGATACAGGAGCGGGGCATCTATTTCGCGGGGCAGACCGATCCGCAGTATGAATCGGTGTTGTCGATGAACGACCCCGGTGAAAAAGAGCTGAAGGGGAGCCTGGTGATCGCCCGATATGGGAAGGGCATCTTCGTTTATACCGGGCTGGTATTTTTCAGGGAGCTGCCCGCGGGTATCCCGGGGGCCTATCGCCTGATGGCAAATATTATTGCATTGAATCAAAAGAAGGGTTTTTAGGAGATGCGGAAAAGAAGAGATGTGGCGATCATTACGGCATTGATCATAGCCTTTGTGGTCGGGAGAATTATCAAACAGGTTGAGGTCGGATTGTTGATAGGACTGGTCATCGGGTTGCTGGTAGCCTCGCTGATGGCCAACAGGAAGCGCAAATAAGCATATTATGGATCAGCCGGAAGACGATAAGGAGCGGGTGCCGCTTTTTGGAAACTGGAATTACTGGTATGTGCTGGTGATCGGTTTTCTCGTGTTCTGTATCGCCGTCTTCTATTACCTGACCAAACATTTTTCATGAGCGCAATCGACTGGATAGTACTGGCGCTGACCTTAACGCTGATCATTGCCTATGGCCTGTATAAGGGTCGTGCCAGCAAGGATCTTGACGGATATTTTCTTTCCAACAGGCAGGTTCCGTGGTACATGGTTCTGCTGGGCATCATGGGCACGCAAGCCAGCGCCGTGACCTTCCTTTCCGCGCCGGGGCAGGCTTATACGGATGGGATGCGTTTCGTGCAGTATTATTTCGGTCTGCCATTGGCGATGGTCGTGGTTTGTATCAGCTTTGTCCCGGTATTCCACCGGCTGAGGGTCTATACGGCCTATGAGTTCCTGGAGCAGCGTTTCGATCTCAAGACGCGTACGCTGACGTCATTTCTTTTCCTGTTGCAGCGGGGGCTTTCGACGGGTATCAGCATCTCCGCGCCGTCCATCATCCTGAGCTCCTTATTGGGTTGGGATCTTTTCTGGACGACGGTGGTCATGGGTGGCCTGCTCATTATCTATACCGTTACCGGTGGTGCGAAGGCCGTGGCCTATACCCAGCAACTGCAGATGATCATCATCTTTGGCGGTCTGAGCATCGCGGGATATATCGTGATCCACCGGTTACCCAAGGGAATAGGCTGGTCGGAGATCCTGCATATGGGTGGCAGGGCGGGGAAAATGAATATCATCACCACGGGTTTCACGGATAAGGGCGGGCATTGTCGTTTCGATTGGAACGACAAGTACAATCTTTTGAGCGGGATCATCGGCGGTTTCTTTCTCGCGCTGAGCTATTTCGGTACCGATCAATCGCAGGTAGGACGATATATCACGGCGCCTTCGGTGAGTGAAAGCCGGCTGGGACTGCTGATGAACGGACTGGTCAAGATCCCGATGCAATTCCTGATCCTGATGCTGGGTGTCATGGTCTTTGCGTTCTATGGGTTCAACAAGGAGCCGTTATTCTTCAATCAATCGCAGCTCAAGCTGCTGGAGCACTCGAAATATGCCGATTCGCTGGCGACGCTTAGTGCACGTTATGATGCAGTCGAAGCGCAGCGTATCGTTGCGGTCCGGTCACCCGATAGTGCGGGCTGGCCTTATGCGATTGTCGACCCCGCGTTGATCGATTCGCGTCTTCAGTCTATCACGCGGGAAAAGGCCCAATACAAGGCGACGGTAAGGCGGTGGCTGGACGACAAGGCGGTCGGCGGCGATTCGAATGATACCAACTATATCTTTTTGCGGTTTGTCACCGACTATCTTCCCAAGGGGTTGGTGGGGCTGCTCATTGCCGTTATCTTTTTGGCGGCATGGGGGTCTATCTCGGCTACGCTGAACTCGCTGGCTTCCTGTACCATCTGTGATTTTCACCGGCGATTCTCTACCAGGACACTCACCGGCCGGCAGGAATACCGGCTCAGCCAGCTCTATACGCTGCTATGGGGGATCTTTTGCGTAGCGGTAGCGCAGCTGGTCTATGGGCTGGGCAATAGTTTGATCGAGGCGGTGAATGTGCTGGGGTCTTTGTTCTATGGCGTGATCCTCGGCGTCTTCCTGGTGGCGTTCTACCGGCGGCGGGTGCCGGGTACCCCGGTGTTTGTGGCTGCGCTGATCACGGAAACGGGGGTCATCGTGTTGAATGTGCTGGAAAAGAAAGGGATGGTATCCCTGAGCTTTCTTTGGTTCAACCTCATCGGCGCCGTGGGCGTGGTGGTGCTGAGTGAACTTCTGCGGCCGCTGCTGCGACCGCAGAAGCAATAGGTTATTGTAAAGAGGCGATGAGCTTTTCGTTCAGCGCGACGTAGTCGGCATTATTCGCTTTTTGAGCCATTTCGATGCCTTTCTTTGCGGTCGAGACGGCTTCCTGTTTTTTACCGAGTTTCGCTAGACAGCGGGCTTTATGATAATAGACGGGGAACGAATTGGGGTTCTGGGCGATGGCCTTGTCGAACCATTCCAGTGCCTTGTTGAGGTCTTTTCCATTATCGAGATAATACAACGCGCCGGTAAAGTAGGGGCGGCTGTCTTTGTTCAGGGCGTCGTCGATCTGTGTCATCACGCGGGTATCGATATCGGTGGTGATGGGGATATGGATAAAGACGTTATCCCAGAGGATCTGCAGTTCGCAGCTGTTTGCAGTAACATCGGCGAATAGGATGGTGAAGGTTTCCATCGAGAAAGGCAGCTGTTCCGGTTTCACGGGGATGCGAACCACGTCCTGGTCTTCTTTGTAGGCGGCGGGGTTGGTGACGTCGAGCTGATGGGTGATGATCACGGTCCATTGATCGGCGCCGGGGATGGTCAGCAAGCCATATTTACCGGCGGGGATGGTGGTGCCGCCGATGTTCACCGGGTCGCCGAAGGTGAGTGTCGTCGCCTGGTTGGCGCCGGTCCGCCACACCTTACCGAAGGGGACAAGGTCGCCGAAGATCTTACGGCCGCGGACATTGGGCCGCGAATAGGAAAGCTCGATGGAGCTGAGACCGAAGTCTTGCCGGACAGTCTGGGGTGTGGAAGGCGGGGGCGTTTTTATCGTCTGTGCATAGGACAATGTGTGCAGGCATGCGGCGAGTGCAAGCAAGGTAAAATACTTCTTCATTATTGGTGGTTTTGAGGAGCCAAGGTACGTTAAAAGGTCACATCTACCAGCGCGCGGGCGGATCTGCCGTGAAGCATTTTCCAGGGCGGCCCTTCGGTGATCAGGCGGATGACGCCGGCGTCGTGGGCAGGAGACAGGGAGCGTTCGATCCGGAATTCGGTGAGGGCTCCCTTTTTGTCGACACGGAACGAGATACTTTCGGTGCCGTGGATGGTGGTATCTACCAGGATGGTTTTCCGGGCTGACGCAAGATAGTTGAGATAGGCGATCCGGCCCGTGGCGGGGGCGGTGTTCTGCCAGAACGAGTCCAGTTTCTCGGGTTTGTCGGAGACCGTTTCCGTCAAGAATTCCTTGCGTTTGGCACCGATGCCGGAGACCACCACTTCGTCGAGCTCAGGCTGGTTTTGCCGGAGGTAGATGGTATTTCCGGTTTGCTCGTTTGTACTAAAGGCATATTGTGTTTGCTGGTAGCCTGCCATGTCGACCGTGAGCTGACGGGTGGTATCTTTTTGCGGGATGTAGAGATTGAACTGGCCTTTTGCATCGGTGACGGCTCCGGTGACGGTGCTTTTAGATCGATACGTGAGGTAGGCGCCGGCCAGGGGACGGTTGTTGAAGTCCAGCACCTGGCCGGAGAAGGCCACCAGGTGCGGATTGGCGCCGACCCTCGTTTCCCGGGTCCGGATGGGGGCTGCATGCAATGCGGGTATTTCCCTGGATTCGTCGAGGTTGCCGCTTACGACCGCGTGGACGGTGTCTTTGGCGAGGTCGGCGGTTATGGGGGCCAGTGAATCGGAAAGCGGTTGGCGATATGCGGATCGGCCGATCGAGCTGGCGACCGGGCGGGAGTCGATGGGTCTTCTACGGGGCCTTGTGCGCGCAGATTCGGCCTTGCTGGCGGTGGGGTTTGTTGCCGCTGGCGGAGCCGCCGATGGAGCCGCTGACTTTGCGACGGCCGGCGCCGGCGCTTTTGCTCTTTCGAGGTTCGCGGATTGGCCATGATGATCGATCTGCGTACGATAGGCGGTGAAGCCGAGACCGACGAGGAGGATCACGGCAGCAGCCACGCGGATAGCGCGCCATGGGATTGCCGCGGGCTTTGTCGTGACGCGGGTGTCGACGCGGGTCTTGACGCGGGTCTCGAGGCGGGTCTCGAGGCGGGCCCGAAGCTCGGAGAGATCCTGCCGGATGGTTTCGCCGGCCTGCGTTTGCAGTCCTTCGAGGGCGTCGGCGAGGAACGGGTCGTCGAGTGCCTGTTGCTCCAGGTCATGCATCTCCCGGCCAGACAGTTCCCCGTTGAGGTATTTCTGCACATCCGTATTGGACCAGTGGGCGATATGTGTACCCGAGTTATTCATTGGTAGCGACCTGCTGCTGCATACATATTTTTAGATTTCTGCGGCCGTTCTGGATATGGCT
>JAICXX010000109.1 GCA_025934485.1 Chitinophagaceae bacterium | reverse complement strand
GGTTTAAAATTCGTCCCGGCAAGAAGCTGCAGCCCGAGCGACGACAGATAGTTCTCGTCGACGAGATCGAGGTAGATATCCTGTTTGGCCTCCACGGTCTTTTCCGCGGGATAAAGATTCATATCGCCGGATAACAGCGGATCCATGGCGCCCGAGACACTTTGAAAGGCGGGATTGGCTTTCAGCTGTTGCATAAAATAAACGCCATTTCGCGTCGATTCTTCGCTGGTGAGCCGGAAGACCAGCTGCTGATCCTCGTCGACGCCCGTTTTTGCCGTCAGCATATACTGTAATTGTTCCCAGATGACGATGGTGCCAAACAGCAATCCCGTAGCCACTGCAAACTGACCGACGACCAGCACCCGCCGGACATTCAAAAGCGCGCCGGTATCGCTGATCTTCCCTTTTAATACCGTCACCGGCTTGAAACCCGAAAGATACCAGGCAGGATAGATGCCGGCCAGCAGCCCGATGAGCAAGGCTATCGGCAACAGGCAGGCGATAAAGACGCTATTCCCGACCGTAAAAAGTTCCAGCCGCTGTCCCGTGAAACTATTGAAGGCCGGTAGGAATAAGGCCGCCAGCCCCAACCCCAATACCATCGCCAGGAAACTCACCAGCAATGTCTCGATGAGGAACTGCCGCCGGATCGCCGCTTTAGCCGCGCCCAGGACCCGTCGTACTCCTACTTCCCGTGCCCGGCCGATGGCCTGCGCCGTGGAAAGATTCATATAGTTGATGCAAGCCAGCAAAAGGATGGCGACCGCGATGCTCACGAGGAGGTACAGATAGCTCAGGTTTCCCTGCCGCGGTGACATGTAGTCGTTATACCCGGAAGAGTGCAAGTGGATCGCCTCCAATGGTTGGAGCGAGTTGACCATCCAATCGTTCGTTCTTTTCATATCCGCGGTGCAATGCCGAATTGTATACGCATGGAGCTTATCCTCGACCCGCTGTAAATCGGCGCCGGGCTTCAGCCGCAGATAGGTATAATAGTTAGGATCGCTCACCCAGCTTGTGATCTTCGCCATAGCCTCGCGGATGCCCGTGCTGTTGTTGGAAGCAAAAAAGCCTGCCGCCAGATGATCGGGTCCATCTTGCCGGAAGACACCGGTAACGGTATAGACTGAGCTACCCGCACGTACGCGTTTACCCAACGGATAAACGCCGTGAAAAAGCCGCTGCGCGACATCCGCCGACAACACGATCGTATTTGGCGCCGCCAGCGCGGTCTTCCGGTCTCCGGACGTAAAATGAAAAGAAAAAAGATCGAAGAAATTCGGGTCCACCCAATACCCCGTCCATTCCAGATAAGGAACGGCCGACGTGTCGTCCACCGCCTTGACGATACAGGGGCTGTTCTTGGCATCCAGCCGGCTAACGGCTTCGATCTCCGGGATATCCTGTTTTAACTGGCTGGCATATACCCATGGCGCCGTGGGTGCCCTGCTGCCGTCCTTGAAATCGGATACCACCCTGTAGATCCGTTCTCCATTGTCGAAGTGGCGATCAAATGAAAGCTCCTGGCGGAAATACAACGCGACCAAGGTGCAACAGGCCAGCCCGGTGGCAAGGCCAATGATCTGGACCCCGGTGCTGATCTTTCGTTTCAACAGATTTCGGATGGCGACAGTGAAGTAGGAGCGAAACATAGTGATGGCGGTTTCGCTAAAAATACGAAAAAGCGGGATCGTAGAAACGACCCGGCTTGCAAAAACCTCTCTATATGATGAGAGTTATTTACGAAGGCGCATAAGCCACGAGCGCCCTCTGTAATCTTTTGTTCAACCAGCGGCAAACCCGCCGCTTCCGCAGATCGAGCACCCTGCCCGTGACACGTTCCTGCTGGACTAAATGGCCTGCGAGATCGTAGTACTTCACGATGGCCTCGGAAGGCTTCGCGACCGTGTTCACCACTTCCCAATAGCCATTTTGGGGTACCCAGCTCTGCGCCTTTAGCGGCGTTATGATGGCCGTCGCTGCCACCAGCAGGACGGCGACCGGTAAGGATAGTAACTTTTTCATACCTAAAACTACATCCCGCTACGCCGGGCCATCGGCTTTATCGCTAAACGACGGCCCCGCAAAGCTACACACCCGATCCGCCGCGACCAGCGTCGTTTATCGACGAAAACCGCATTTTCGTCGACGGCGCGCAACATCGCGCCCTAATGGGGTGCCTTTTGAGTAACTTGCCCGCATGATGGGCAGCACCGAAACCATGTATATCGATTTCCTGCGACGGATGGTCCGCCGGCGTTTGCTGATGCATCTGCTGTTCTGGCTCGCCGTAATCGTGTTTTGCTTTTACGTTTTCCGCCAGCACACCGTCGCGCGGACCCTGCGCGCTAACCTGGGCTTTTTGCCCGGTCACATGATCTTTGTGTATTCGCTCAACTACTTCCTTTTTCCGCGATATGTGCTCAAAGGCAAATTCCTTTCTGCCTTCGCCGGCCTGGTGGTCATCCTGGCGATCAGCCTGTTTTATCTTCGTTTTGCCGATGTCTATATTACCCATTATTCAGGCGTCACCAGCCTCTGGACCCGTTATAATTATCCGCGAGCGATGCTTGCCCTTTTCAGCATCGGCTGGATCGCCGTGACCTTTCGTCTCGTCAAGAAATGGTATATGGAAAAAGAGATCCAACACCGGCTGGAAAAAGAAAAGCTCACCGTCGAACTCCAGCTGCTGCGGTCCCAGCTCCATCCGCATTTTCTCTTCAATACCCTCAACAGCCTTTACGCGATGACGCTCGAGCGCTCCGCGGAAGCGCCCGAAGCCGTGCTCCAACTCTCTTCCCTGCTTCGCTATATCCTCTATGAATGCAATGATCCCGTGGTTCCCCTGTGTCAGGAGATTAAGAGTCTACAGGACTATATAGCGCTGGAAAAAATGCGGTTTGGGGACCGGCTGGAGGTAAGCCTCAGCTTTACCGGCGATCTCCGCGATCGCACGATCGCGCCTCTGCTCTTCCTCCCTTTTGTGGAGAACAGCATCAAACACGGCATCGGCGAATCGCCGGGGACGAACTGGATCAGCCTCCATCTCCATGTGGAAGGCCCTACCCTTTCCTTCAAGCTCATCAACAGCCGTCATCCCGAGACGCCGGCTTTATCCGCCAATGGCTGCGCAGGTTCATATGGCTCCGCGGCCTCGGGCCTGGGCCTGACGAACGTCCGACGCCGCCTCGACCTCCTCTACCCCGACCGCCACAACCTTTTACTCATCCCGGAAGAAGACACCTTCCTGGTTTCGCTCACCTTAACCGCCCGTAAATATGCAACTGAAATGCTTATTGGTTGACGACGAACCACCCGCATTGAAGATATTGTCCACCTATCTCGATAATATGGACAACCTGGAACTGGTGGGAGTATGCGCCAATGCGCTGGAAGCGATGCAAATGCTCAAGGAGCACCCCGTGGATGTCCTCTTCCTCGATATCAAAATGCCCCGGCTGCTGGGAACGGAATTCATCCGCACGCTGCGCAACCCGCCACGGGTGATCTTCACCACGGCGCACAAAGATTATGCGCTCGAGGGATTCGAGCTCGACGCGGTAGACTATCTGCTGAAACCCTTCTCCTTCGAGCGTTTTCTACGCGCCGTGAATAAGCTGACATCCGGCAACGACCAGCCCGTGCCCGACGCTGCCACGGGCCCGGCTATGGAAGCCTTCCTTTATTTTCGCGTCGACAGAAAAATGGTGAAAGTGGAGCTAAAGGACATTCGATATATCGAAAGCCTCAAAGATTATAGCCGCATCATTTGCGTGGGGGACAAACCGCTGATGGTGAAAAAACCCATCAGCTCCATCGAGCAGATGCTGCCGGCGGATCGTTTCCTGCGTATCCATCGCAGCTTTATCGTCGCCATCGATAAGATCACCGCCTTTACCCAAAACGATATCGAGATCGGCGCACAGGAAATCCCCATCGGTAAACTCTACCGCCATCAGCTGGCTAAGCTGGCCCACGGTAACGGCTAGCCAGGCGCTATGCCCCGCCGCGCGCCGCATCCAACATATCCAGGATGCCTTCGCTCCGCAGAATAGCCATACCCGCCCGCTCGTCCGAGACGCCTTCTTTTAATTTATAGCTATACCAGGGAACGCCCCCTTCCATGGTGGCGGAAAAGCACGTGAAAAAGATATTCGGGTTGGTCCGCAGCTCCGGGGCGATCTCTACGATATGCGTCGATACCAGGAATAGACAGCCCTCGATACCCGCAAACGAATCGATGATCCGGAGCGACGCGTCGCTGGCATCCCGGACATTCGTCCCCCGGAACAGCTCGTCGAAGATGACGACGATCCGCCGCTTTTCACAGATCTTCGACACCACGTCCTTGACCCTGCGGACCTCTGCATAGAAATGACTATAACCCTGGCTGATGCTGTCGGCCAGGTTCACCGTTGTGATGAGTCCATTGAACAGCGTCGTCCGGAACGACTTCGCCGGCACCGGGAAGCCCACATGCGCCAGGTATACCGCCAACGCGAACGATTTCAGAAAAGTAGATTTCCCGGCCATATTGGGGCCGCTGATAAAGCAAAGGTTCGCCGCACCCGCGATGCCATAATCGTTGGGGACGGCATTGGCTACCAGCGGGTGAAAAAGCCCTTCCGCCCGGACCGAGGATTGCGGGTCATCGCTATACTCCGGGAAACAAAGATCGTATTGCTGCGCCGTAGCCGCCACACTCACACAGGCATCCCATTCGTATACCAGGTCCATTATCTTTCGCACCGCGCTTTTGCCCGACTCGCGGAAAAAATGGTCGCAACGCGCCATGTCCCGCCAGCGAAGCGGCCCGGTGCGCTCCAGCAACAGGGTGCGCACCCGCAGGTCCGTGATGAGCTCCGGCAAACCGTTCAACGTTGCCGCTAACGGTCCGGGGCAATTGCCCGTTTTCCACGCCGCAGTAAATTCGAACACCTGGCGAAGCAGGCTTACCGTGCGCTTGATACCGCAGGTGACAATATAATAACGGGGAGATTCTTTTACCTGGTTGCGTACCTGGTAGACAAATGCCTCCACCCAGTTGCCGGGGAAAAGCTCAAAAGCGCAGTTGAGATAATGTTCGACATCCGCCAGATGCCGCCCGATGGGCAGCTCGATATTCCGGTCCCGAAAGAACTTGATGATATCCCGCCGTGTTTCCAGCACGGACCGGTCGCCATAGGACTCTTTCAACATCCGCTCGAGCGCATCGCTGCCACCCGTGGTCCTGGTCTTGTTGAATAGCCCATAGATCAACCCCCGCCTGCCCTGGTCGAAGAGATCGAGGTCCTTCCAGGTCTGTTTATCGGCTTCGAAAAGAATATTGGCGGATTCACTCCGGATTACCCCATTGGCCGGGCGGCTGCCTGCTGTTACCTTTAACGAAGGATGTTGTTTGGTCATGCTGGCCATATTGTCGCATGCGAGGTGCATGTTAGAATAGGACGTACGACCCTGTTCCAATGTTGCACCTCTGCAGGGAAAACTACCAAAAAAATTTGCCGGCCGCAACGAGGGCCCGTTAAAGTCGTCCTAATTCGATTATCTTGCCCCCCTAAAAGACCGAAACGGGCATGAAGTGGTTATTTCCCCCTCTTTTCCTGTTCATAACCTTCACTACCAGGGCGCAACAGCCTACCGACAGCCTGCTCGGTGCGCTCACCAAAGCCATCGCCAAGGCACCCGACTATGACTCGGCCAAGGCGCGGCGGATCGCCCGCCTCCGCAACGCACTTTCGTCGATATCCTCCAGCGACGACCTTGCGCTCTTCACGGCCTACGAACAGCTCTACAACGAATACCGCATCTTCATCTACGACTCGGCCTACCGATACGCCGAAAAGCTGCAAGGGATCGCGTATCAAATCGGCAACCCTCACCTGATCACGGAATCCCGGCTGCAGCTCTGTTTTATCCTGCTGTCCTCCGGATTGTTCCGCGAAACCCATGACTCCCTCGACGCGATCGACATTCGCAAGGAACCCGACTCGCTCAAGGCGCTCTATTACACCCTCATGGGCCGGTATTATTATGATCTGGCCAACTATGACTACGACAACCATTCCGTCGCCTATGACACAAGGGGTTGCCGATACATGGATTCCGCCCTCTCCTTCTATCCCCCCAACTCCTTCGAGGCTACCTATTATAAAGGTCTTCTCGAATTCAAACGCACCCATATAGATTCGGCCGCCGTCCTCTTCCTCCGGCTGCTCACCGGCCCCCTCACCGACCACCAGCTCGCACTCACCGCATCGACCCTCAGCGGTATCTATAGCCAAAAAGGCGACGACCGGGCCGCCACCGATCTGCTGATCAGCGCCGCCATCGCCGATATCCGCGCCTCGACCAAAGAGACCTTCGCCATCTTCAACCTCGCCGCCGTCCTTTATAAAAAAGGAGATGTAGGGCATGCCTCGCCTTGTATAGAGACTGCAATAGCCAATGCGGAATTCTACGGGGCACGTCAGCGCAAGGTGCAGGTAAGCAGCATCCTCTCGCTTATCGAAGATCAACGCATCAGTGCGGTCGAGGACCAACGCCGCCTGCTGATCCAATACGCCGCCGTGGTCACCACCTTCGTCATCGTGCTGGTCTTCCTCATCGTCACCATTCGGCGCCAGGTGGAAAAACTAAAAAAAGCGCAGCAGATGATCACCGAGGCCCACGCCGCGCAACGGGCCATCAACCAAAAACTGGAAGAAGCCAATAAGATCAAGGAAGAATACATCGGCTATTTTTTCAGCCTCGACAGCGAGTTCTTCGTAAAACTGGAGCGGCTCAAAAAGACCCTGGACCAGAAACTGGCGGATCGCAAATTCGAAGACATCCGCTTCATCGTGGGCAATATCCAGCTCAAAAAGGAAAAAGAAGAGCTGCTCCGCAGTTTCGACAACGTCTTTCTTCGCATCTTCCCCAATTTCGTGACCCGCTTCAACGCACTGTTCAAGGAAGAAGACCAGGTAAAGCTCAGGGAGAACGAGCTCCTCAACATCGACCTCCGCATCTTCGCCCTCATCCGCCTGGGCATCACCGATAATGACAAGATCGCCCAGATCCTCGAGTATTCGGTGAATACCATCTACGCCTATAAAACCCGGATCAAGAACAGATCTATGGTCCCCAATGACGAATTCGAGAGCCGCATCCTCGAGATCCAGGGCATCTGAGGCCCGAAATCCATCTATATTACAAAAAAGCATATTCGTATGCAACTCCCTGTTGATCAATTCAGTAAGAATCTGACAAGCTCCCAAGACGCCGATATTTTCGATATTGGACCTGTATAAATTGCCCTTAGCTTCCGGCAGCGGTTTCTTTGATGCCACATTTCTGCTATATGAAAAAACTGCTCGCCAAAACTTCGCTCGCATTGACCGCCTGCCTGCTGTTCTGCTTCCTGCACCTGACGGGAAGGGCTCAGACACCCCAGTTACCCGTCAAAGGCACCGTGACCAATGACAAAGGCGCTCCCATCGAAGGCGCCTCCGTGACTGTCATCGGCACCACCAAAGGTGCCATAACGGACAGCAAAGGCAGCTTCCGGCTTTCCGCACCGCAAGACGCCACCCTCCTGATCACCTACGTAGGCTACGACACGGCCCGCATCCGGGCGCAATCCTCCATCGCGGTCACGCTCCACCCCGGCTCCGGCGCCCTCAACGACGTGATCGTCATCGGCTATGGCACCCAGAAAAGAAAAGACCTCACCGGCTCGCTCGCCGTAGTCTCGGAAAAAGACTTTCAGGGCGGCGCCATCACCACACCCGAGCAGCTCATCGCGGGCAAGGTGGCCGGCGTCTCCATCACCAGCAACGGCGGCTCGCCCGGCTCCGGCAGCGTGATCCGTATCCGCGGCGTGGTCTCGCTGAGCGCCAGCAACGACCCGCTGATCGTCGTCGACGGGCTCCCCTTCAGCGGCAACGGCATCGCCGGCGCCTCCAACGTTCTCAGCCTCGTAAACCCCAACGATATCGCCTCCTTCACCGTCCTGAAAGACGCCGCTGCGACAGCCATCTACGGCTCCCGCGCTTCTAACGGCGTCATCCTGATCACCACGAAAAAGGGAAAACCCGGCGCCGCCAAATTCTATTTCGGCACCCAGGTCTCGGCGGGAAAACTGATCAAAGAATACAACGTCATGTCGGCTGCGCAATTCCGCGAATTTGTGGATTCCAACTTCATTGGTACCTACAACGGCCAGCCCTTCAGCTCGCTGCTGGGGAGCGCAAATACGGACTGGCAGAAACAGATCTTCCAGACTTCGGTAAGCACCGATAATAACCTGAACGCCGCCGGAGCGATCGGCAACATGCCCTAT
This sequence comes from Chitinophagaceae bacterium, assembly GCA_025934485.1. Taxonomy (GTDB): domain Bacteria; phylum Bacteroidota; class Bacteroidia; order Chitinophagales; family Chitinophagaceae; genus Puia. Next base: position 11,183 of record JAICXX010000109.1, on the reverse strand, counting down.
CGCGCATCCATAGGTTACCTCAACCAGGAGGGCATTGTAAAAACGGACAACCTGCAACGGTATAGCGGCAGCATCTCACTAACCCCGCATTTCTTCAAAGACGCGCTCAAGGTAGAGCTCAATCTTCACGGAGCGGTCCTTCAATCGCAGTTTGCCAATTCCGGTGCCGCCATCAGCTCGGCCATCTATTTCGATCCGACCCAGCCCGTGCATGCCCAATCCCCCTTCGGCGGTTTCTACGAATGGCAAACAGGCAGCGGCGCAACCGCGACCTTGAACAAACTGGCGCCGCGTAACCCGCTCGCGTTGCTGGATCAATACAACAACCACGCCACCGTCCGACGCAGCTTCGGCAATCTTGCCCTCGACTACAGCCTGCCCTGGATCTCCGGTCTGCATGCCAACCTCAACCTCGGCTATGACGTCGCACACGGCAACGGCACCGTCCAGGTACCTGCCTACGCTGCCCAAAGCTATCTCGACAGCGGCCAGCACAATGTCTACAAAGGCACGTTCCAAAACGTCGTCGGCGAATTCTACCTCAACTATCTGCGTGATCTCAAATCGATCAAAAGCAATATCGATGTGGTGGCGGGTTATGGGTATTACAATAACCTGACGACCAACTGGAATTATCCCAGCATCCGGGCCAACGGCGATACGATCCCCGGAAGCATCCCGCTTTATGCGACATCGCCCGCCGAGAATACCCTGATCTCCTACTATGGCCGGCTGATCTATACCTTCAACACGAAATATATCCTGTCCGCTTCGATCCGCAGCGATGGCTCCTCCAAGTTTTCGCCCTCCACCCGCTGGGGCACCTTCCCCTCGGCTGCCTTTACCTGGCGGGTCCAGCAGGAGAATTTCCTGCGTGATTCCCGCGTCCTCTCCAACCTCAACCTGCGGCTGAGCTATGGGGTTACCGGAAACCAGGATGGGATCGCCGACTACTCTTATCTGCCTGTTTACAGTCTTAGCATGAATGGCTCCGAATACCCCTTTGGTAGTGCCAATTACAACATGGCGACGGCAGCCGCCTATGACGCCCAGCTCAAATGGGAACAAACGGCCGCCTGGAACGCCGGTGTGGACTATGGCTTTATAAACAACCGCATCACCGGCGCCATCGATCTCTACTATAAAAAGACCAGCAACCTCCTGAATACTGTACCCGTTCCGGCGGGCTCCAATTTCAGCAATTTGCTTTTGGTGAACGTCGGCAACATGACCAACAAAGGCGTCGAATTCGCCATCGGCGCGAGCCCCGTGAGAAGCAAAGACTGGAACTGGAACGTCAATTTCAACATCGCTTACAACGCGAATAAGATCACCCGGCTCACGGCCGTCAATGATACGGCCTATGTCGGCGCGCTCCAAACCAACAATATCCAGATCAACTCCGTGGGTTATGGTGTGGATGCCTTCTATGTCTACCACCAGGTCTACGATAAGAAGGATAAACCCATCGAAGGGGTTTATAAAGACGTCAACGGCGATGGCATCATCAACAGCCAGGATCTCTATCGTTATAAAACGCCCTTCCCGCCCTATATCCTCGGGTTCAGCACGAATATCAACTATCGGAAATGGACGATCAGCACAGTACTGCGTGCCAATATCGGCAACTATATGTACAATGGACTGGCGACGGCCGCTACCCAGGCGAATGTCTTCAACCCGCTGGGTTATCTGGCCAATACCCTCACCGATGTACTGACCACTAAATTCGTCTATAGCAACTCCCAGAGCGACTATTATGTTCAGAACGCATCCTTCCTGAAAATGGATAACCTGGGTTTGTCCTATAACGCCGGACACGTCTTCCACGACGCAGCCAACCTGCGGATCAACGCCAATTGTCAGAATGTCTTTACGGTCACCAACTACAAAGGACAGGACCCCGAGATCTATGGCGGCGTCGACAATTCTTTCTATCCCCGGCCGCGTACCTATGTGCTCGGACTTAATCTTCAATTCTAACGATCAACGAAATTTATATGAAAAGCTATCTGATCCTCATCGTGCTCGCCGCATCCCTGGCGTCCTGCACTAAAAATCTCAACCGGGAACCGGCCAATACGAATACCGCCGATCTCCAGTACGCCACCGCTGCGGGATACAAACAGGTATTGGCAAAAGTTTACGGCAGCTATGCCCTGATCAGCAGCAGCGGCACCGGGGCCAGCGATATCAGCGTCGCCGGCATTTCCGACGTCGGCGAGACCGACTTTGTCCGGCTGTTGTTCAACATGGAGGAACTCACCACCGACAACGCGATCTGTGCCTGGGACGACCCCTATCTGCAGCCGCTCCATAATCTGAACATCGCCAGCAGCAATGTCTATGTGGCCGCCCTATACGACCGGAGCTTCTTCCAGATCACCGTCGCCAATGACTTCATCCGCCAGTCCACCGACGCGGCAATAGCGGCCAGGGGTATCACCGGCGCCAGCGCGGATAGCATCCGTCATTATCGCGCCGAAGCCCGTTTTCTGCGGGCCTATCAATATTGGGTGCTCATGGATCTTTTCGGAAATCCCGCCTTCGTCGACGAGACCGACCCCGTGGGCGACTATATTCCCAAACAGGTCAAACGCGCAGATCTGTACAACTATGTCGTCTCCGAACTCAAGGCCATCGACGCCGATCTGGTGCCGCCACATCAAAATGAATACGGCCGCGCCGACCAGGCCGCGGAGTGGGCGCTCCTGGCGAGGATCTATCTCAATGCCCAGGTCTATACCGGCACCGCCGACTATACCGATGCCATCACCTACGCCTCGAAGGTCATCAATGCCGGCTATTCGCTGATGCCTGATTTCGCCAACCTATTCAAAAGCGACAACAACCTCAACAACCCCGAGGTGATCCTGCCCATTCCCTATGATGCGACCACCGCTCAGAATTATGGCGGCACGACCTTTTTGATCTGCTCCGCGCATAATACCAACCCCACCGACGATGCCGCCTATGGCATACCCAGCGGCGGCTGGCTCGGCAACCGCAGCACGTCCCCTCTGCCCGCGGTTTTTACCGACCCCGCGGACACCAGGGCGTTATTCGGCCCCGGCTCGCCGACGATCAATTCCGTGCTCGATTTTACCCAGGGAGTGGAAGTCTACAAATTCAGCAATAAGACTTCCACAGGGCTCACCCCCTACTCCCCCAATGGCGTCCTTTGCAGCACCGACTATCCGCTATTCCGACTGGCGGAAATGTATCTCGTCTATATCGAAGCCGTCGCCCGCGGCGGCAGCGGCGGAGATGCGGGAACCGCCCTCGGCTATTTCAACCTGCTGCGCCAAAGGGCCTACGGCAATACGAATGGCAACGTCAGCGCCTATACGCTAAATGACATCCTCAACGAACGCCAGAAAGAATTGTATTGGGAATGCACCCGCCGTACGGACCTCGTCCGGTATGGGCTATTCACCGGCGGCACCTATCTCTGGCCCTGGAAAGGCGGCGTCCAGAACGGCACCTCGGTGGATGCCCATCTGAACCTGCTGCCCCTGCCGGCGACGGAGCTGAATTCAAACCCCAGCCTGGTCCAAAACCCGGGATATTAGCGGGCCTGTGGCCCGCTGGCCGAAAACTAATCATCCCTTCAATCACCTTATATGCGTAAACTAATTATAGCCCTTCTTTTTCTTGTAACCGTCGCGTCCTGTAAAAAGGAAGGCGAAATGCTAACCGCGAACGGGAACACGTCCTTCTCCGCCTCATTGCGGACATCCACGGACAGCGTTGCCCTGGCCCCCGCCAACGACAGCGACACCGTCCTGACCTTTACCTGGCCGGCCGTCAGCTACGGGACCGGCATCGCCGTAACTTATACCCTCGAAATGGATCAGCCCGCGGACACGGCAGGTGCTAACGGCTGGGCCAGGGCGCAACAATACATCGTGGGCGCTAACGTGCTGAAATATGGTTTCGCGGGCAAAGACCTCAATAACACCATGCAGACCATCGGTCTGTTCGGCCCCACCCCGCTGGTCTTCCGCGTGCTGGCAAACGTCACGCAATACAACGGATCGGCGTCGAAGATACCCACCACTTATTCTTCAGATGTTGCCGTGGTGGTCGCGCCTTATACCACCAATCTGTTCGTCCCCGGCGCCTACCAGGGCTGGAACCCCGCCGGCGCCCCCACGCTGAACCCGGTAGCCGGCCGCCCCGGTGTGTTCGAAGGATACGTCGATATCGCCGGCACGGGTAACCAGGGATTCAAATATACCAATGCACCGGATTGGAATCACATCAACTACGGCGACGCGACGGGTGAAGTCGGCAACGGTACGTTGACCACCGATGGGAACGCTGGCGGTTTGTCTGTCGCCAACGGCGGCTACTACGAGCTCTCCGCTAACCTGAACACCATGTCCTGGACCGCGACCCCGACGACCTGGAGCATCATTGGCGACGCAACTCCCGGCGGCTGGAGCACCGATACCCAACTAAGCTATGACGCCACGAGCCAGGTCTGGACCGCCACCGTGGCCATGAAACAGGCCGGGTCGTTCAAGTTCCGCGCCAACGACGCCTGGGTCATCGACTTCGGCATCGACAATTCGGGCAATCTGCAATATGCCGACAATCCCCTGTTCCCCTATAACCCGAATCTCAACAACCTCAGCGTGCCGGCGGACGGGACCTATGTCATCACCCTCGATCTGCACGTATCGCAGCACTATACCTATAGCGCCGTCAAGCAATAAACGTCATGAAAATGAGCTTTCTCTTCGCCGCCCTTTTGACCTTGCTCTCGTGCAGCAAACATAACAGCACGTCTGCCCCTGTACCCCCTATGGATTCGACGACGACGGTTGCGGATACCACCCCTGCCCAATACGGGACACCCTTCGCAGGTGTTCCCGACCCCCGGGACGTGACGATCTATCAGGTCAATATCCGCGCCTTCAGCCGCACGCACGATCTTTCCGGCGTCACGGCGCGGCTCGATCAGATCAAAGCGCTCGGCGTCAATACCATTTACCTGATGCCCGTGTACCCCGTGGGTTCATTGAAGTCGGTGAATTCTCCCTATTGTATCCGGAATTTCGATTCGGTGGGTGCGGAATACGGTTCGCTTACCGACCTGCGTAACCTGGTTGACGGCGCCCATTCGCGGGGTATGGCCGTGCTCCTCGACTTCGTCGTCAACCAGACCTCGTGGGACCATCCATGGATCACGCAGCATCCCGACTGGTATATGCATAATGGGAGCGGCAATATCAATCAGCTAAGCACCTATACCGATGTAGCCGCGTTGAATTTCACCAGCACGGCTATGCGCATGGCAATCATCCGGTCGATGAAGGGCTGGGTCTATCGGGCTAATATCGACGGCTTCCGCTGCGATTTCGCCGACAACCCGCCCATCGATTTCTGGCAGCAGGCCATCGACACGCTGCGGGGTATCAATACCCACAAATTGCTGATGCTGGCGGAGGGAACGCGTTCGGCCAATTATGGGGCCGGTTTCGATTACAATTTCGGGATGCAGTTCTATGGGGCGACGCTCAAAGGCATCTTCGGCGGCGGAGCGGCGACGCTCATCGACAACTCCAATTCGGTGGAATATGCCGGTGCGGCTGGTACCAATCAGATCGTTCGGTATTTGACAAACCATGATGTCGATGGTTCGGATGGGGGCCCCGTAAGCCTCTTCGGCGGCAAGAGCGGCTCTATGGCCGCCTTTGTGGTGATCGCCTATATGCGTGGTGTCCCCTTTATTTACGATGGGACCGAGGTAGCCTTTCCCACGCCGATCGTCTTTCCGTTCACTTCGATGACGATCGACTGGACGCTTAACCCGGACGTGACCGCGCAATATACCCAGGTCATCGGGCTTCGTAACAACAGCACCGCGATCCGCCGCGGGGCCCTGGTTTCGTATGATAATAGTGACGTTTGCGCATTTACGAAGATTGCGGCCGGTGATACGGTCTTCGTCGCTGTCAACCTCCGCAACTCGTCAATCACCTATCCCGTCCCTGCCGCCTTGCAAAACACATTGTGGTCCGATGGTTTCGACTCGTCCGTTCAATCGCTCGGAACCCAGCTTACCCTGCCGGCTTACGGTTATAGGGTCTTTCGCCGACAATAACTTACTTACTAGTAAGTAAGGAGCTGCTCGCCCGGCAGGGGTCTCCCATCACGCACGGCCATCGGCTGCCCCCGGCGCGCGCAACATCGTTCGGAAAGTGAGGTTCACCCTTGGTGTCCTCACTTTCTTCATTTTCGGCAGGCTATGCAGCCAATGCGTCTGCGTGGTCCCGCGCATCACGAGCAGACTCCCAGCCGCCAGCAGCACCTCGATGGTCTCCCTGTTTTCACGGTGCCGCAATAGGAACCGCCGCTCCGCCCCAAGGCTCAGCGACGCGATGGCCCCGTCCGGCTCGAGCTCTTTTTCGTCGTCGCTATGCCAGGCCATCCCTTCGTCGCCATCGTGATAAAGATTCAGCAGGCAGGAGTTGTATCGCGCACCGGTGAGCCCCTCGGCTAGCTCTTTCAGCGCCAGCAGGTCCTTCGTCCAGGGCAATGCCTGCCGCGTGATATTCGAATAAGTATAGGTGTACGTGTTGTCGCCGTACCACGCCACCTTTCGTTTGGTGACGATATGCCGTCCAAAGATCACCGCCTCGTCATTCCGCCACTCGATCTCGCGCATCAACCGCTCCATATAACACTCCGCTTCCTTCTCGTCGATCACCCGCCCATAATAATCCACGGCTCCATCCCGCGGGAGTAAATTTGCTATCTCACTTAAATTTTCGGTTGTCTTGCTCATTCGTCAAAATTAACAACGCGGGTAACGTTTTCAAACCCGAAACTTGCGCTATTCACGACGCAACCCTGCGCTTGTTCAGGACTCTTCCGAGCCTCCTTGGTTCGACACCCGTTTCTCGATCCGCTGGTCGGGGATGAACCAGATGATCGCCACGACGACATACAATCCCAATGCAATTCGCGGATCGAGGAAGGCCAGGGCGATGCCGGCAATATAGATCACCACCGAAAGCCAACCCTTCCAGTCTTCCCCCAAGGCCGTCGCCAGCGACGACCCGGGTCCCGCCTCCCTGATCAGGAAACGGCACAGGATCTCATACGCACAACCGTTCATCAAAAGCACGCTGCCATAAAGGATGACAGGCCATTGCGCAAAATGATTCTCGCCCATCCACGCCGTAGCGAAAGGGATCATCGATAACCAAAAGAGCAGATGCAGATTCGCCCACAGCACGGCGCCATTGACGCGGTCCGCCGCATATAACATATGATGGTGGTTATTCCAATAGATGCCGACGTAGATAAAACTCAAGATATAGCAAAGCCACACCGGCAACAGCGGCACGAGATCGCCGAGGTGGTCGCCATGCGGCACATGCAGCTCCAGGACCATAATGGTGATGATGATGGCGATCACGCCGTCGCTAAAGGCCTCCAGCCGTGCTTTTTTCATGCGGTAGATTTACCGCAATATACAGCGTCCGGTCCTACTCCGAACGCAATACCTTGACGGGATTCGTGGCCGCCGCCCGGATCGCTTGAAAGCTAATGGTGATCAGCGTGATCAGCAGACACAACAGCCACGCCAGCACAAAGATCCACCAGCTGAGCGCCACCCGGTAAACAAAGCTCTGCAGCCAGGCATGCATCGCCAGCCACGCCACGGGGAACGCCACGATCGCCGAGATGCTGACCAGCCGGATAAAGTCTTTCGACAACAACCCCACGATGCTTCCCGCACGCGCCCCCAGCACTTTGCGGATGCTCATCTCGCGCATCCGCTGCTGTGTGGCATAAGCCGCCAGACCCAGCAAACCGATACAACCGATAAAGATGGCTAAAAGCGAGAAAACCGAGAATATCCGCTGGAGGGTCTCTTCGGTGGTATACTGCGCGGCGAGGCTCTCTTCCAGGAAGGTATACCGGAAGGCCCGTTCCGGCTCGAATTGCTTCCATATCCGTGCGATCGCGCGGGTCGTAGCGCCCAAATCCCCGCCCGCGATCCTCACGGCCGTGAGACCCGTGACGCCGCCAAATTTTTCGGCATTGGTGATCACCAGCGGTGCGATCGCCTGATGCAGCGTCTGAAAATGAAAATCCTTTACTACCCCTACTACCGTGTAATGGAGAAACGTATCGGGTCGCGGGTTATAGAGGGGTGAGGTGGACTGGAGCTGCGTGCCAACCACCGGCTCCTTTAACCCCAGCGCGGTGACGGCAGCTTCGTTGAGCACCACCGCCAGCGAATCCCGGGCAAATGCGCGGGAAAAAAAACGTCCTTCTTTCACCGTTAGTCCCAGCGTAGCCGCAAACTGGTCGTCGACGATGATCCCCCTGCCTGTCATCGACTCCCGCGAACCTATCGGTTCCCAGGCCACGCCAAAAAAACGCGAATCGCCCGGCAATGTCGAAGCGCCGGTAATATGTGCTACGCCGGGAATGCCGGCCAGCTTATCGCGAAAGGCCCTGATCTTATCGCCCAGCAGATCGGACCGCTGGATCTCCAACACCCGATCCTGGGTAAAACCCAACTTGTCGCCCAACATGTAGCGCATTTGCCGATGCACGATCACCGTAGAGATGATCAGGGCTATCGAGATCGCGAACTGGAAGACCACGAGTCCATTGCGCAACGCCGTACCATATTTGTTAGCCTGGAACCGCCCCTTCAATACTTTTATCGGCTCGAAGGAAGACAGCACGAATGCCGGATAGATACCCGCGATTAGCCCTACAACCAACCCGAAACCCACCAGCCCGAGTAGATTCACGACATTGAACCAACCACCCGCACCCAGATCTTCACCCGCTATGCGGCTGAAAACAGGCAGCGATAAAAACACCAGCCCCAGGGCCACTACCACACTCAGCACACTCACCACGGTCGACTCCAGCAGGAATTGCACCACGAGCGACCATTGATCACTGCCAAAGGTCTTTCGCACCCCGACCTCTCTTGCCCGCTCCATGCTACGGGCGGTAGACAGGTTCACGAAATTGATACAGGCGATACCCAGGATAAATACGGCTATGATCCCGAAGATATACACCGCGCGCTCACTGCCGTTCGGCTTGATCTCGGCTTCCAGGTCCGAGATCAGATGGATGCGCCGCAGCGGTTGCAGATAGTAATGATATCCGTTGCCGGCTGTCTGGAACTGCGCAAAGGTCATCGCAAAGGAACTCCCGATCTCACCGCTGGCATATTTCTCGACGACAGCCGGAAACTTGGACTCCACCGAAGCGGCAGACACATGCGGACGCAACAATACATAGGTATAATCGGAGAAGCCGGTATAGCTGAGGGGTGCCGGGAAAGTGATAGAGGAAAGCAGCATCGAGAAACGCAGGTGTGAGTCGGCGGGCCAGTCGGCACATACGCCGCTGACTTTGAAGCGATGTTTGGTGTCGGTATCGAAGCTCCCGCCGATCGCCGCCGCAGCAGAGCCGAACAACCGGATCGCGGCGCTCTCCGTGAGGACCGCCATATCCGGTTTTGCCAGTGCCGTAGCAGTATCCCCCTGCAACAGCCGGATAGAAAAGACGCGGAAGAAATTACTGTCGGCGGTGAACACATGCCGTTCCTCGAAGCGCCGGTCGCCGATCTTCACCAGCATATCGTCATTGCCGGTAAAATCCTCGAGCCCCGTGCTTGCCTCGACCTCGGGCAACTCGTGTTTGACGGCCGTCGTATATCCATTGGGAATAATGGCATACGAAGTGACCCGGCCCGGGTATTTCCGGTCCAGCACCATCCTGTAGATACGATCGCCACCCGCCTCGAACCGGTCGTAGCTCAGCTCGCGCCGGATGAAAAGCAGGATCAGCAAACATACGGCCATACCCATCGCCAGGCCGAGAATATTGATCAGGGTAAATCCCTTACGCTAAAGGAGACTCCGCAGCGCTACCTTCCAATAGTTTTTCAGCATATGGCGAACAATTTACAAGTGCAGGATGTTTGTTTTTTCTCCCCCCTTTCACTATAAAAATACGTAATCATATGAGCACAAAAATCAGCTTCCGGAAAGACTTTACCCTCGGCGGAGATCTTACCGTCCGCCGCATGGGATTCGGCGCCATGCGCATCACCGGTCAGGGCATCTGGGGTCCGCCCAAAGACCATGCAGAAGCCGTCAGGGTCCTGCGCCGCGCAGTGGAATTGGGCGTCAACTTCATCGATACGGCCGATAGTTATGGCCCCCATGTCTCCGAGGAATTGATCGCCGAGGCGCTCCATCCCTACCCCAAAGGGCTTGTGATCGCTACCAAGGGCGGCTTCCTCCGCTCCGGCCCCAATCAGTGGCATATCAATTCCCACCCCGATCATCTCAAAGAAGCCCTCGAAGGCAGCCTTGCGCGGCTCAAAGTGGACCGGATAGACTTATATCAGCTGCATCGCGTAGACCCTACCGTGCCGTTCGAAAAGACCCTCGAATTCCTGCAGGGCGTACAGGAAGAAGGACTCGTTAAGCACATCGGCCTCTCGGAAGTGGGTGTCGAAGAGATCAAGAAGGCCGAAGCCTATGTCGAGGTCGTCTCCGTCCAGAATAAATACAGCCAGGATTTCCGCAAATGGGAGTCGGTGCTCGAATATTGCGAAAAAACGGGCAAGGCCTTCATCCCCTGGAATCCGATGAATGCCGGCAACGTCGAGAACATGCAGGTCCTCGATAAGATCGCGGGAAAGCTCGGCGTCACCACCCATCAGCTCGCCCTCGCCTGGCTGCTCTATCATTCGCCCAACAACCTCCTCATCCCGGGGACGTCGAGCGTACGTCACCTGGAGGAGAACATGCAAGCCGAAAAGATCGAACTCACCGAAGATATCCTCGAACAGCTCGCATAAGCCCGGTAATGCGCCGCGGGCTGGGGCGGTACACGGGCCATGGCGGAACGCGGCCCGTGCCGGCACAAGTAATAAAAAAGGGGTCGCGCAAATTGCACGGCCCCTTTCCCTTTTTCCCCTAAACTAGTTATGACCCGGTGGTCTTTTGCAATGCCTGCACCGTATCCAGGTGCGCCTGTAACAGAGGCAATAGCTTTAGTGCCAGTGCCCTGACATCGGAGTCGTTGGCGTCATGCACGGCTTTTTTATACTCGTCGATATCGTCCTTGTGATCTTTTATCATCAGGTCGATATAGGCCTTGTCGAACGATTTGCCGCT
>JAICXX010000211.1 GCA_025934485.1 Chitinophagaceae bacterium | reverse complement strand
CGGGAGCAGCTTGGAAAAGACGCCCTTGCCCGAGACCGAGGCATAGTACTAGGTGTTATTCCTGGCGGGCAAGGTCGAGGAAGGGTCGCGTCGGATCGTGGCCTCGAGGGTGATGACCTCCTTATAGGAAAGCGCGCCGCGGGCGAAGATACCGTCGACCTCTCTGCGCCAATCGACCTCGGTGGGTGCCGGGGGTGTCTGCACCGAGTTGGCCAGTTCGTAGAGACCCGGAACAACGAGGCCGCCGCTGGTGGTAGCCACGATGTTGTCGCTGGAATTCTGCCGGATATTGCTTCCCAGCAAGGCCGTGAGATGGAAATCCTGGGAAAGCTTTTTATCCAGGTTCAGGAGCAGGTCATAGTTGGTCTCGTTGAACGTTGAATTCGAACGGGTATACTGGGATTGATGAACGCTGCCGATTTCCGTATGGTATTCGACGAATTGGGTATAGTCATCGAGCGACACGCGGCCGAGCAGGTTGAGCCAGGGTGTGATCTGGTAGTTGATATAGACGTTCCCGAAATAGCGTTTCCGTTCGTCGTCTTCGGTATTGGTGTAGCGATTCCAATAGGGGTTGTTGTGATACGCCACCTTGAGCGCTGCGGGGTCGGTGTAGGCGCTCCCCAACCAGTTCCAGGATTCGTTTTTGTGCTGGTAGAAATAGTCGGCTTTTTGCTTTTTCAGGTCGACATTGGTGGGCCACCATTCGCGGAAGTCCAGCATCGGGTTCTGCTGCGAGAGACTGGTAAAACCGTCGCGGCCGATACCGGCGACGTCGGAGTAGTTGAGCGTGGCTCCGAGGGTTACGTTATCAGTGAAATTATGGGTGCCGCCAAAGGTGAACAGGTTTTTGGTGATCGTGTTATCGGGAAGGATTCCCTTGTCTTCGCTACGCGTATAGCCAGCTTTGAAGGTTCCATTCTCGGTACCGGAGCTGGCGTAGACGCTGGTGGTCGTCGTCACGGGAGTGACAAAGAAATCCGTAGCGTTATGATGCGCGGCGGGTTGCCAGGGTGTCGCCTTGCCATAGTTCGGGTCGCCGGGCGCGAAGGCATCCCAGTTGTAGACCAGGCGGCTCGGATCATAGGCCGGACCGGTGGCGGCGTCGACGTCGGTTTGCACGATGTCTACGTTCCCGCCGTTGCTGTTGAAGATGGGTTGGTTATAAAAGCCATTGTCCGGGCCCTGGGAGCCATAGCCCTGGCCGTATTCGGTTTGATAGGTCGGCAGCGTGGACTTGTCGGGCGAGCCTACGGTCACGCCGCTGGAGATCGTTACGTCCGCACCTTTTTTGCGGTTGCCTTTTTTTGTCGTGATGAGGATCACGCCGTTGGCCGCGCGGGAGCCATAGAGGGCCGAAGCGGCGGCGCCTTTGAGCACGCTCACGGATTCGATGTCTTCGGGGTTGATGTCGGAGACCGTGTTGCCGAGGTCGAAGCCATTCTGGCTTTGGTTGGTATTGTCATATGGGACGCCATCCACCACGAAGAGGGCCTGGTTGGTCTGAGTGAAAGATTTGAAGCCGCGCAAGATCACGTTGTTGGTACCGCCGGTGGTGTTGCTTGACGTGATCTGGAGGCCTGCTACTTTGCCGGAGAGATTGTCCACGAAGTTGGTCGTGGGGGTGCGGTTGACCTCGTCGCCGCCGATCTGCTGGGTGGCATAGGGCAGCGAGTTGCGGGTCCTTTTGATACCGAGGGCGGTCACTACCACCTCCTGCATGTTGTTGCGGTTACGCAGGACATACGTGTAGCCATCGGCGTGGGCTTCTGTTTCGCTGCTGCCAAAGCCTACTGCCGAGATCACCAGGATGGCATTTTTATCTGCCTGGAGTGTAAAATTGCCGCTGGAGTCTGCCGCTACGGTTCGGTGGGAACCTTTGATGGTGACTGTTGCGAAGGCGACCGGTGTACCTTTGTCGTCGGTGACTTTGCCGGTGATGGTGTTTTTCTGGGCCGTTGCGGCCGTGCTGAGTAGCCCGAACAGGGCTAAGGCCAGCAGTGTTCTCATTTTTCTCATTGCGTCAGTGAAATAGTTGTTATACTCTACTAATCAAGTGGACAAAGTTACACCCAAAACGGTCAAACCAACAAATATTTTCTTTTTAGTCTACTGTTTTGGTGGACTACATTATTTGCTTTAGGTTTGCGTCTTCATATGGCAAGCAATCGTTAGACGGGACTGTATTTCTATACGGTCCCTTTTTCGTTTTTGGGGTTGCCGGTCATGGCGGGTCGGGTCTTTTTGTGCCGTGGACGGGTTTTTCGCGGGCTACCGCGGCTGCGGGGAGAGGATTTTCGTCCGGCAGGGCTTTCCGTTCGGGGGCCCGGGCGGGGCGGGCTTTATGGGGCCGGGGGCGGCTGGAATGAAATTTGAAAATAGTAAAGAGGGCCTGGCGTTTAGTGTCTTGGTTTTGAATTTGTTAATCACTAAAAAAGCATGTTATGGAAGGGAAGATATGGGGAATTTTGCTTAGTGTTTTGGGTATCGGCGGCCTCATTTGGGCCTTGATCTATATCAATGGGCCGGAGGCGTCCACGCATTTACCGGTGCTGGTGGCAGCAGGAGTCTGCGGTGCGCTGGCTTTCTTTGTGGGCATTTGGTTAGTCGATCACAAGCGTTCGGGTCATAAGCCGGGAAAGGCGGGGCTGATGCGGATGACCGAACGCGAACATTCAACAATAGGCGCATGAAGTATTTACTATTCATCATCGGCATCGTCGAGGTCCTTGCATGGATGACCTTTATCTATCTATCCGTGCCTTCTTAATCCATCCTGATCGCCATACGCGGCGGTTTTTGTTTATAATAGATGCAGACCTGGTCGACGAGATGATCATAGATATCATCGCTGGTGTATGGCCGTGAGTTCCTGATGAGCCTCCCGGTGTTGGTGCGGATGCGCTCGATCTCGACGTCGTCGAATAGTTTCGAGTCGATCAGGGTGTCACGGATAAAACGGGCTGTTCTTTTTTGTTGGCGGCGATTTTTGGATATGCCATTGTGTTGAGCGTCATCGCGCAATCTTTCCACGGCCTGTAGCAATTCTCCATGTACGGTATTAGCGATCCCGGTTTTGGGAACCAGTTCGGTCCAGATCTTCATGGCGATCTCGGGATAGTGGAGGCCCGTGGGGAAGACCGGCTGGGTCGTGGTGCTGGGCTGGATAACAGGTTTTGCCAGTTCCCATCGGGCTACCACGGCTTTGACGTCGGGTGCCGCGCCCTGGAGCCATAGGCGGGCGCACATGCCAAAGCGGTTCTCCTGGTCGAGGTTCGCGCCGAGGGCGAGGATCTTTTCGAGGATGCGGAGGTGGGCGGCGCGGTCGGCGGTCGCGGCTGAGCCCGGAGCGGAATCGTGGTCGGCGGTCGCGGCTGAGCCGGACTCGGGTTTCGCGGAGCCGGAGCCCGTGTCCTTACGGAGCAGCCAGCCCTGGATGGCCCAGTAGACGATATTGCTGCCGTCCTCATCGCCAATGTTGACATCGGCATGATGATCGAGGAAGAGATCGAGGGCCTTGCGATATTTTTCCTGCTGTACGGCGATGTGGACGCAATTGTACCCGCGGAGACAACGGATGTTGGGGTCGGCGCCTTTATCGAGCAAATATTTTAAGAGCGGCAGTCGCTCGTCCTCGGTGGCAAAGCCATAAGACAGCAATGCCTCCATCAACAAGGGCATCCAGGAGCCGCTATCGACGAAGGCATTGACGTCTAAGTTATATTGTTCCACCAGGTGCTGGACCTGGCTGGTCTCTCCTTTGGCAATAGAAAGGGAGAGATCGCTCCACACGGGAGCGGGGATTAGTTTTGGCATGGCAATCATACCCAGAAGGTACGAAACATTACGGAGAATTGCAATATGGCTATTGCACGGCCAGTCGGCCACCACCCGATCCGGGTGCCGGGTCCGGGCAGGTGATCTTCCCCACGACGATCTTGGATTTTCCCATGGAATGATCCTCTTTGCCGGTGAGATACATGGTGTTGTTCAGTACCGCACCGAGACGCGGCATAGAGGCCGGGATATCCCGGTTGTTATACAGGGCTCTACGCGTATATCGGCCGGTAACCATGTCGAGATCAACCACATAGCAGGTAGACCGGCTGAAATTGACGGTGCGTTTGATCTTTTTTCCCGGTTGGAGGATATCCGCGTTCTTTTCGTTGTCGTTGAAGAAAAGTTTAACCGTGTGGCCGGCGGCGAGGCTGCTGAAGCCTGCGAAGAACGGCCGGCTGTCTACGGGTTCAAAATAGCTTGAAGTGGGGAACATATTGACCATACTCATGCCGACGCCAAGAATTTGTTCTTCCAGCTGGTTCTTTGGCAGAACGTGAAGCCAATCGATCTTTCCGGCCGCAGAGATCTTCGCCATATAGATATCGCCACAGGTATATAACTCCTTGGTTGTGGTCTCGTAGGTTTGGCCCATGGTGCTGTAATAGGTTAGTATCCGTGTGTCGAATTTTTCTGCCAGCAATATGAGGCCATTGTCGGGTGAAGCATAAAAGTTCCGGAATAAGAGATTTGCTGCCAGGCCCTGATCCTCATCGTCGTCTTTCTTTCTGCTGCTTTTTTCGGCGTCGTCGTCTTCCACTTGGGAAATCAACGAAGTATTCAGGTCCATTTTTGTGGAAACGAGGACATTACCGGTCATGGGGTCAATACGCTGAACCAGCATTCCATTGATCTCGCGTTTCTTTTTTTCATTGCTATAGAAGGCGGCGAGGACCAGCTCGTTCTTCAGCTGTTTGACCTTTCCCCGGACCAGATATTTGCCGTCGATGTCGGTGACGATTTCTTTGATCATCTTGCCTTGCAGGTCATAGAGCCGGATGTTGTAATTCTGAAAGACAAGATTCTTGTCCTTTTTCTTTTTGCCTTCTTCGTAGGCGTAGATACGGCCTACAAGGACGGCATTGCCGGTGGACGTGTAAACAAAGTCCTGTACCTGGAAGGTCTTGGGATCGAATTCATTAGTAATGGAGAACGTTTTACCCACTGGACGGAGCGCCGCGTCCATCATCTTGATCTCGTAGCGGTTTTGCGCTTTGTCGGTAAAGGTAGCGGTGAGGATGATCTTGGTGCTGTCTTCGTTGAGGGCAATGGCATAGTCGATGTTTTCCGTTTTCTCGACTTTTTCCCAGGTATTAACTTGTTGCCAGTTCGTCTTTAGATTACCCGATCCTTTGTCTACCTCCGCAGCGTAGAGATAAAGCGATCTATCTCTTTTAGAATAGTCGGTGGCAAAGATGTAGAGCTTGTCCTTTATGAAAAAAAACCGGTCGAATTGTTTACCTTTTAGCTCGTGATCGAAGTCATTGCGATATTGTTCCGTCATTTGCGAAGTAAGTTTGACAAGTGTGCTCGATTTCCGCGGATAGCGGAAAGCGGCTCTTACCTCGTGGGACTCTTCCAGGTAGATGCCGGTGGGGTCGGCCTGGAGGATGCTGAGGTCAGTGCTGCCTCTGCTCATTTTGAACTCGTCGCCCCAGGATACTTTTTCCTGGGCAACACCCTGTACATAGGATGCAAAAACAAGGGTGGCGGCCAAAGCCGTCCGGCTTAAGGTTTTTGAGGACATTGGATAAATTTTGCGACAAAATAGGGAAAAGGGGCAGCTCCTGTAATAAGTGAAAACACTTAGTCAACGACTTTCCGGCTTCCGCAAGAACCGGGTTTTGGGCGTGAGCGGGGAATGGTAGTTTTGTGGTAGAAAAAATTACAGCTGATGGAAACGCAGGAAAAGATCAACTACGACCGGATAGCCAATGCTATCGAATATTATAAATCGAATTTTCGGGAACAGCCTTCGCTGGAGGATGTGGCGGAGCATGTGCATCTGAGCCCTTTTCATTTTCAGCGGATGTTCAAAGAATGGGCGGGTGTCACGCCGAAACAATTCCTGGGGTATCTCACGCTGGAGCATGCCAAGGAGATGCTGAAACGGGAGCCGGGTGCGACCTTATTCGATGCCGCCTTTGAGACGGGGTTATCGGGGACCGGCAGGCTGCACGATCTCTTCATCAAGATCGAAGGGATGACGCCGGGAGAATATAAGAACGGCGGGGAGGAACTGACGATCCGGTATAATTTTGCCGAGAGTCCATTTGGGCTTTTGCTGATCGCCAGCACGCATAAGGGGATCTGTTATCTGGCCTTTGCCGATGAAGGTCGTGCGGCGGCCTTGAAGACGCTTAGAGCCGGATTTCCGAATGCGCATTATGTGCAGGAGGCCGATGGTTTTCAGGAGCAGGCGCTGGGAATCTTTTCGCGGGACTGGAGCCAGCCGGGGGACGTCAAGCTTCATCTCAAGGGGACGCCTTTCCAGATCAAGGTGTGGGAGACCTTGCTGAAGGTACCGATGGGCGATCTCACGACCTATTCCGAATTGGCGCAGGAGATCCGGTCGCCACGTGCGGTTCGGGCGGTGGGATCTGCGGTGGGGCATAACCCCGTGGCTTTCCTGATCCCGTGTCATCGCGTGATCCGCAGCGATGGGAAGATCGGGGAATATCATTGGGGCAGTACGCGGAAGAATGCGATCATCGGATGGGAGGCGACGCGTGGGGTGGCCGAGGGGCGGGCTTAGGGGGTTTATTCCGACCTAAGATTTTTTACCGGGTTGCTAAGCGCCGCGCGGATGGATTGGTAGCTCACGGTGATGATCGCGATCAGCAGCGCCAGTCCGCCGGACAGGGCGAAGACGGACCACCCGATGTTTACCCGATAGTTATAGTTTCCCAGCCATTGGTCCATGGCATACCAGGCAATCGGCACGGCAATGACGAAGGACACCAGCACCAGCCAGATGAAGTCCTTCGCCAGCATGGCGGTGAGGCTGGTGACGCTGGCGCCGAGGACCTTGCGGATACCGATCTCGCGGATGCGGTTCTCGGCCATATAAGCAGCCAGTGCAAAGAGGCCCAGACAGGAGATGAAGACGGTGAGGCCGGCGAAGAGAGCGGCCAACTCGCCGATCTGCTGTTCTTCCGCGAATTTCTCTGCATAGACCTCATCGGCAAAGAGGAAGTCGGCGGGATATTGCGGGTTGTATTTCCGGACGATCTGCTGAGCCTGTGCGAGATCGCCAACCTGGTCGCGGCCGGGGTTCAACTTGACGTGCATGACCCCCAAACCATCCGGTGTCGCGGGGCCTTCGATAAGCATAGGCGTGATCTTTTCAAAAGGCGATTCGAGGATAAAGTCTTTGATCACCCCCACGACATGCCAGACCCTTGACTGGTTATCAGAATCAAAGATGGAGAGACCTATAGGGTGGCTCAGGTGCATCTGACTAACCGCCGTTTCGTTGAGCATCACGGCTGTCGAGTCCGTGGGATATTTATATACGTCGATCTCCCGGCCGGAGGCCAGCGTTGCGCCCATCGTCATCAAAAAATTCGCGTCACAGCCCAGGTGGATAAAATCAAGTTTTTTGTCGGCGTCGGAACTGCCCGCCCAGGAGTAACCCCAGCCATCGCTCCACTGCCTGGTGATCGGGCTAACGGTAGCGGTCACGGAGACGGCGGCGCCGCTGTTGAGCAGCTCCGACCGGATGGATTGATAATGCCGGGCGAAGTCCCCCTGAAAGAGCGTATAGACAAGATTCCGCCGATCGTAACCGGCACTCCTCTCCTGGGCATATTTTATCTGACGTTCTACGATGAGGGTACAGATAATCAGAACGATGGCAAACGTGAATTGCAGAACGACGAGGGCCTTGCGGGTGGACACCAGGGCGCCCACCTTTTTAAAAGTCCCTTTGAGCCCTTTCACCGGTTGAAAAGAAGAGAGATAAAAAGCCGGGTAGCTGCCGGCGAGCACCCCTGTAAACAAAATAAAACCGGCGGCGAAGGCCCACCACGCAGGGTTATCATACTGAATAGCGAGGTTCTTGCCGATGAGCAGGTTGAAGGGGTCGAGGCTTATCCTGGTGATCATCAGGGCGAGGACGAACGAGATAAGGGCGATCAGGATGCTTTCGCCGATGAACTGACCGACGAGGTAACCTTTTAACGCACCGACGACCTTGCGGATACCCACCTCGCGGGCCCGGCGTTCACTGCGGGCGGTGCTCAGGTTCATAAAATTGATGCAGGCGATGAGCAGGATGAAGACCGCAATGGTAATAAACAGCTGTACGAGGTGGATGCGATCGCCGACCAACTTGCCGTTCACCTGTTTGGAATACAGATAGTCACGTTTTATCGGTTGGGTAAATAACGTATAGGCTTCTTTGTGACCGGTGTGTTCAACGGCGAGATCTTTGATCTGGTCGTCGAAAGCGCTTTGAGACGCGCCGGGTTTCAGCAGAACATAAGTATAGAGGGAGTGGTTGCCCCAGATGTCGTCATCGAAGCCGATGGTTTTCGCATAGGACCAGGGCAGGAGGTAATCGAATTTAAAGGAGGTATTTGCCGGCAGGTCTTTAAGCACACCCGTTACTTTGAAATAGGCGTCGCTGTCGATACGGATCGATTTACCAAGGGGATCGTCGGCGCCGAATAGCGCTTGTGCGAGGTGGCTGGTGATGATGATATTGCCCGGGTTGCCAAGGCCGGCGTTGCCGTAGGCCATCGGGAGATCGAACATGCGGACAAAGCCGGTGTCTACAAGGGCGCCGGCAGAATTGAGGTGGGTTTCGCCGACGGTGAGCAGGAAGGTACGATTGTTAAAGCGGGCGACGTCCTCGACGGCTGCGTAGTTCTTTATGGCGGGAGCCAGGGGTTTTGTCGTGTTAGGCCAGGCGAACATTTCTCCGTCGATGCGGTCACGGTTATAGATCTTGTAGAGGCGATCGGCTTTTGCATACCAACGGTCAAAGGTCAGCTGGTTCTGGACCCATAACAGGATCAGCATGGCGCTGGCCATGCCGATGGCAAGGCCGGAGATATTGATGGCAGAGAAGCCTTTGTTGCGTAGTAGATTGCGGATCGCGATCTTGAAATAATTCCTGAACATGAACTACGAAGGCGCGAATCTGATGCCAGATTTGCAGCGCTTTGAATGACAGGGCATTGGCGGGGTGATTTTGGCGACGGGTGTCCGCTGACGATACAGGTAGTGTACGGTGTGTTATGGTGTTATATGCAGCTTTTTGTCATTTTAAAAAATCCTCTTCTGTCATTGCGTTATTTAAAAACACTCCTGTATTACTCCCTGTTGATACAGCATATGGTACAGAACGAAGAGGATTAGTACTGTCTCCGCAAGCGAATATATTATCCACTGTTGTTTTCTGAGATGTATCTACTTTGATAAGCCCTTGTTCTGTCAATTCACAGCCCAATAACTCGGGGATTTTACAGTGTTGTTCAAAAGGAGGTCTTGAATAAATAATTGGTAATTGAAGAGTTGAATTGTCTGCAAATATTATTTCTTCCATTACACCTTCTTTGTGTTTCAATGAGGTAATTTCCTTTTCAACTATTGAAATATTGTGTCTTTTAATTTCATCGGTCTGCTCCTGGGTCAATTGAGATTTTCCATTGGTAAATATGGTTAAATCCTTGGTCCAGTTACTAACGAGCCGAGCCAAATGAAATGCACCATATCCATTTGCTAAAATCCCTGTTTTTTGATCCTTTACTTCATATCCGTGGCAGTATGGACAATGAATTACTGTAATTCCCCAACATTCAGAAAATCCCTTAATGTTTGGCATCAGGTCTTTTAAGCCTGTTGCAAAAACGAGTTTTTTAGCGGAAAATACTTTTCCTGATCGAGTGGAAATCTCAAAGCCTTTATCGGTTTTCGTTCCATTAACGGCAAGGTCAGCTAAGACTTTTACTGTGTCGTATTTCAACACTTGTTTTTTTGCTTTTTCCGCAATAACGCCTGGTTTTTCTCCGTCTTGCGTAATGAAGTTATGTGAATGAGGCGTTTGCCGGTTACAAGGCAAACCGCTGTCAATGATTAAAACATTTCTTAATGCTCGTCCCAAAGCCATTGCTGCCGAAAGTCCCGCATAGCTTCCGCCAACTAT
>JAICXX010000196.1 GCA_025934485.1 Chitinophagaceae bacterium | reverse complement strand
CGGGCATCCGTGCTGACGGAAAGCGTATCGATATGATCGCGATAGATCATCGCGGTGGTAAACACTTGTGGCCAGAGTCTGTCGGAGCCGTCCTCGCCCTGTTGTACGATCCGATAATCGATACCGTCCTTATCCCCCTCCGATTGGATAGATAGCACGGGCCTACCCTTCCCATCGACCCACACCGCATTCCACGCCTCGAGATCCACCTTCGTATATTTTTGCAGCGCAGCCAGCAGATCAGGCCAGCCGGCATTACCATATTCATGCGCCTGCAGATAATCCCGAAGCCCGTGTTGAAAAGCGTCGGCGCCGACCAGCAGCTCCAGCTGCCGCATCACGATGGGCGCCTTGTTGTAAATAATATTTCCGTACAGCGAACCGGCGTCCTGCAGATTATCCAAATCCTGACGTATAGGGTTCGTACCCGCGGTCCGGTCGACACTATACGCCGCAGGATAATGATCCACAAGGAACTTAAGGTCATAATTCCCATCCGGAAGCGTGATGTTGCTAATCTTATCGGCCATAAAATTGGCAAAGACCTCTTTCATCCAGACATCGTTGAACCAGGTCATCGTGACTAAGTTGCCGAACCACATATGCGCCGTTTCGTGTGAAAGCAGGTTACTCCGGCCGATGAACTGCTCCCGCGTAGCGCCCGAATCCAGGAACAGCGAGCTCGCCTTGAACAGGATCGCCCCCACATGTTCCATCCCGCCGAATTGAAAATCGGGAACAGCCACGATATCCAGCTTCTGGAACGGATAGGCGATCCCGGTATATCCCTGCATGAAATGCAGTGCCTGTCCCTCGATACGGAAAATAGAATCGAGACTCAATCGAAGCTTGGTGCTGTCCGTCTCACGATACAGGAGCCGCATGGGCCTGCCGTCGACCGTTCGGGTAGTGGACGACCATATCCCCGCGACGAACGAGAACAAGTAGGTAGGGATCTTATCGGAAGGCTTAAACCGATACCGGCAGCTATCCCCCATCGCCGTCGAGTCCTCCAGCGGGGCATTGCCCATCACCGTCCAGCCGGCGGGCGCGGTGAGCGTCAGCGTGAAGATGGCTTTCAGATCGGGCTGGTCCCAGCAGGGGAAAAGCGTCCGCGCCCTGTCCGGCACCAGCAAGGTATACAGGAAATCACTATTACGGTTAAGCGCGGAATTCCCTGCCACGAAACCCAGTTCTACCGTGTCCGTGCCGGCATGCAAAAGGTCCGCGGGCAACGCGAGGTGTTCCTTCGTGATCACCGGCTGCACGCTACGCCCGTTGACCCGCACCCGGTACAGCGCTTCGGCAGGTGCCTTGAAATCCAGCAGCAAGGGTTCGCCTACGCTTGTCGCGAGATGGAACACCAGCCGTTCTTCCCCCTGAACCGGCGTTTCTTTCTCCGCTGGAAGATGGAAGGCCAGGTCATAATGGATATCGGTAAGGATCCTGCTCCGGTAACGCGCCTGGGCGTAGGACACGCCCGGCGCCGTCTGTCCGCAAACGCACGTTATACAGGCGCAAAAGATCAGTAAGAATTGGAACCTCATCATGATTCAGGGATGAATATACAAAGATTTGTCTTTCGGATACCGGATGCTATAGCTCAGCCTGAATTTACGGGTCTCCCCCGCCGCCAGGTCCAATTTCCAGGTAAGGATACCCGTCTCTTTGTCGACTGCCGCCCCGCTGCTTTCCAGCAGCTCTTCTTCGATGTCCTTATTGGATGAGATGGGATACTGATCCTTTAGCAACAGCTGCACTTTCTCCTGCTTGTTATTGCGGACGGTGATCTCATAGGTGAAGATCTCTTTTTTGCTGGAACCAAGAAATTTTACGCTGCTGAATTCTGCGACCTTGTCCCGGCGCACGACGATCCGCTTGTCCTGTCCCAGCGTAAGGTTCAGCGTATCCTGGGTTGAACCGGGATCGAGCCTCGAACGTCCGATCAACGTTCCTTCCACGATCAGGTCGGCCTCACCGGGCAACAGATTCAGTTTTTCCCAATCCAGTACCTGTCCGAGCAAATAAACGCCCTTGTCCAGCCCCGGTGCAGCAAAATAGGTATAGGTACAAGGCAATTTGTATTCCTTGAGTACCACGCCCTGCTGTTTGCCGTTAGTCGGTACGTCGTACGGCAGATCGATATCGAAGACCACGTCCACCGTCTTGTCGCTCACCGTGACATAATCTCCCAGCTCGTCTTTGAGCGTGGCGACGTACACCCCCGCCCCACCGCGGGCGCCATAAAGCGAGGTTGCCTCCTCGCCCTTAAGGTGGTCAACATGTTTAAAGGCGCGCTGATCGATCTTTTTATATTCTTCGGCGCTGATCTGCCGTCCGTTCACGACATATAACGGTTCCGTGTATTCGGGGGCGCCGCTGCCGCCCGAGGTCCCATAGCCGACGACCACAACATCGTTCATCGCGGGGCTGGGCTTCACATCCACCCCCGCGACCGTGCCCGCCAGCAGGAATTTCTTATCGGCCATTGGCTCGCGCGACTCCAACGCATCCGCCACCGGGTCCTCGAACCGCAGGAATCGGGTTCTGAGCGTCGGGGCAATGTTATTCCGCGCAGGAGTGGAGGTTGAAAGATGCAGCTTCACCTGTTTCCAGTCGATCCCCGAGGTCTGGACCAGCTGAGCCTTGTACACGATCTCCAGCGGTTCCTTACTGCTGCCCGCACGCAGATCGTACAAGGGGTCCCAATGCGCGGCAGTAGTCACATACGAGATGGTCAGATCGCAAGCTCCTGCCAGCGGGCTTAGCAGTTGCAGCGTAAGATGGCCGGCAATCTTCGCGTTTTTTTGCTGCTCTTCCTGTATCTGGTTATCCAGCCGGGCCTGCTGCTCTTTCAATTGCGTGCTGCGGTCCTGGTAGCTGTTCAGCTCCGTGCGGAGATCCAGCACTTTTTGCCGGTAATAGTCCAGCATTCGGGTGAGATCGGCGACGGTCACGCCCGCATTTGCACCGCCAATGCTCTTATTGGCGTTCAGCAGATCCAGCTGCTCGTTGTCCGCGCTGGTGAGCGCTTCCAGCCGGCCAAGTGCCGCTTTTATCACACTTATGGAGTCCTGTAGTATTTTTAAAACAGGGGTGGGTGTCTCCTGTTTCAAATAATCCGAGGAAAAGGCCGCGGACATAATGGTGACGTTACCGGAACAGCTGATCCGGATGCTGTTCGGATCGATGTAATTGCTTATCTGGTCGATGATCACCTCGTTATTGCCCTGATCGAGATGAGCCGTGGCGGTGTGTACCATCTCCGCGCCGGAGCGGTATACGGTTACCGATCGCAGCGTGGCGGAAACGGTGACGGGACTCCCTTTGTCTCCGGGGAAGGGCGAGCCCGGTTTTGCCTTTACGGAATGCAGGGACAGGGCAAGTCCCAGCGATAAGCCCACAGCGGATACATGTGACATATGCGGCATTTTTAAATGATCAATGCCTACAAGATGCCTCCATCCGACAAATTACATAGCCTCCGCCGGACAAATTACATAACCATTATTTATACAGCTGCGCGTAGTATTCGTGCGCCATCCGGCCGGCATCGAATTGATACCGCACATCGCGCATCCCGTTCTTGGCGATCTGCCGCCAGGTATCGTGATTTTCGTAATATACCGGCAGTATCTCGCGCTCGAGGATCTCATAGAGCTTGCCCAGATCATAATCGTCGACCTCCTCTACATGCATATTGGAATAATCCGCCTTTGGCACGACAAAGCCATTGTTGCCATGGTTCACGAACTCGGGGATCCAGCCGTCATCGGTAGAGAAATTCACGGCGCCGTTCATGGCTGCCGTCATACCGCTGGTTCCCGATGCCTCCCGGGGGACACGCGGATTGTTCAGCCAGCAGTCCGCACTTTGTTTCAACCGTTTGGACAAGCCCATCTCGTAGCCTGTCACCACCGCAACATTCTTATAATTCTTACTGAGATGGACCAGGTAGTTGAATTCATTGATCGCTGGATAGTCCATCGGGTAAGGCTTGCCCGCCCAGATGATCTGCACAGGATATTTCGTGCTGTTGACCAGCCGGTTGAACCGGTCCATATCGCGGGTCAGCAGCCCCGCCCGCTTATAGCCCGCGAACCGCCGGGCCCAAACGATCGTAAAGACATTCTGATCGAACAGCTTCCCCGTTTGATCCGCGACTATCTCGAATGCCCGTTTCTTCATATAGCGCTTGCGGTCGTCCCACCAGTAGTCGTTGCCCTCTTCCATCTTTCGGTACAATTCCTTATCCGCCCAATAACGCCAGTTCTGGGCATTGGTGATGGCGATGATGGGGCAGATATCCTTGTACTTGCTCCACATCGCCCGCGAGACCTGGCCATGCAGCTGCGATACGCCGTTCGCCAGATGCGCAAAACGCAACGCCACCAGCGAATGATTGAACGCGTCGTCTTCCAGTCCCGTAAGCCGTTTGACATCCTCGATCGAAAGGCCATAGAAATAGCTCATCTTGTGACAGAGATAGATGTCGTGTTTCTCATTCCCGGCTTCTTCGGGCGTATGCGTCGTAAAGACCAGCCGTTTCCGGACCTCTTCGATCCGCTTGTCGTATTTGTGATAGAGATAAAAAGCAGCGCTGATCGCATGGGCTTCGTTGAGATGGTAGAGCTCGGGATTGAAACCCAGTTCATCCACCAGTTTGGCCCCGCCGATACCCAGCAGGATGAATTGCGCCACCTTGGTCGCGACATTGGCGTCGTACAGGCGGTGCGTGATGGTCTGCGATACATAGTCGTTCTCGGGAACATCGGTGCTCAACAGGAAGAGCGGCGCGCTCTTGAACGTCTCGGGATTCAGGTAAAACACCTTTACCCATACGGGATGGTCGTGGATAGGTACCTGGAAACGGATGCCCGTGTCCTCCAGAAAGCTATATTGTTTCTCCATCCAGGTCACCGCCAGGGTCTGATCCTGGTTGCGGGCCTGGTCGTAATAGCCATATTTCCATAAAATACCGATATTGATCATGTTCTGCCGCAGCTCATAGGCACTGCGCAGATGCGAACCTGCAAGGAATCCCAAGCCTCCGCTATAGATCTTCAGCGGCTGATGCACGGCAAATTCCATCGAGAAATAAGCCACCTTCTTCGAATACTGCTCGTCTACAGCGTAAGGCACCACATAATTTTTGAAACTCATACTCTAATCAGATTATATTCTTTTGTTATATTGTATTAAGCCTCCAATATAACGGTTATTCTTCATTTCAATTGCCTTTGGGCCTTCCCGCAGGCTGCGTCTTTTGCCCGCCCGTCTTGCTTTTGGTCGTCTTCCGCCGCTCATAGTATCCCTCGAAGAAACATTTGATATCGCGGTGGACGCCGCAACCTCCCGTTTCTTTGATCGACACCCCGTCCGAACCAAACGAGAATTCGAGCGCGCAGGGGTCGGAATAGGACCGGTACCGCGCGACGCCCGGAGACACGAACTTCGCTTCGCCCTTCAGCTCCCCATTACACGTTCCCTCGTCTTTTTCAAAATGGATGAAGAACAGGAAACGGGAGGCGTCCCTGCCGTCCCGGATAGCAACCAGGTTGCGTTTGTCCTGCGAAAGGTTTCCGGAAGATTGTTGATAGTCGCCCGAGTACTTGTGTTTTCGCGGGAGGGTATCGATGGGATTGTAGACGGGTGGGATCTTGTTCTTCGCCTCGTTCGTCTCCGTAAGGATCAGGAGCAGACCGGTGTCCTCGTTGTACACATACGCATCCTTGTGATAGACCGTGGTGCCGTCCGACGCTCTCCGCTGATGCAGCAACGTGAGCACATACTTGTTGTCCATCTCTGCCCGGCCGGTGATGCCTCTGCCATCACCCCGGGCTCCGGCCCGGAGATCGGATTCATCTGAATATAGCACCGGCCGCGCCGCACCGAAATGGTTCTTTTTATCGAAACACAGGATGTAGAGCGCCCGCCGGTCCCTGGCCACCGCTTTCACGAAGAGATAGCTCTCCGCATCCGGCACCCTGATCTTGCCCATAGCATACAAATGGGGATGGGCCGTCTTGCCAAACAGATGCAGCAGAATGGAATCGGGGATCAGCCGGGTAAAGAGACTGTAGTTGATCGCATCCGCCTCCGGCTCCTTGCGCCGCAGGATCGTATCCCCCACCGCAAAGGGCAGCTTCAGCGGCTGAAAGAATTCCAGGAAATCGGCGATGTTCACCTTGTCGTCATTTGCCGCCAGCGATATCTTCTTGCTCTTACAGGAGCAGAACGCCCCTGCCAACAGGACAGACAATACGACCGACAACAAAGATTTCTTCATACAAGGTCTCGATTGATGCGCCGGGAATGCGCGGATTACAACGCAAAATAAAACAAAAAAAAGAACCGTCCGGTATTAAATTTTATTTTTAGATTTGTCTAAAATTTAATTTAGGTGGCCCCAAACGTCAGGTATTCCGCCAGCAAGGAGAATCACCTCAAAGCAATCTTCCATCTCCAGCAGGAGCATGGCATCGTCACGACCAACGCGCTGGCGGCGGCCCTGCAGACCCGGCCCGCTTCGGTGACCGATATGCTCAAAAAGCTCAAAGATCAGAAGCTGCTGATCTACGAACGGTACAAGGGGTTCAAGCTGAATAACGAAGGCCGCAAGGCCGCCTTGCAGGTCATCCGGAAACACCGGCTTTGGGAATATTTTCTGGTGAAGAAACTACAGTTCGGCTGGGACGAGGTCCACGAGATCGCCGAAGAGCTCGAACACATCGCCAGCAAAAAGCTCATCGACCGGCTGGATGCTTTTCTCGGCTTTCCCGAAGCAGATCCGCACGGCGATCCGATCCCCGATAGCCAGGGTCGCCTGCAAACACGGCGCCAGATCAATCTTGCGCAGCTCCCGCTGGGCAAGGTCGCCCAGGTCTCCGGCATTGCCAGCCAGACCTCCGAAATGCTCGAGCTGCTGCAATACAATCATATCCGGCTGGGCACCCGGCTGGAGATAAAAAAGAAATTTCCTTTTGACGAATCCCTGGAAGTGAAAGTGCGTAACCGCCCGCCGGTAACGCTCAGCGCCCGGGTAGCAAAAAATGTTTTGGTGAACGATGATGAACCTATCACAGAAAGACGTTAGCCTCGGCGAGGTACATGGCAGCATCGACACCACCCGCAAACGATCGTGGTGGCGGCAGCTTTTTGTTTTTTTTGGTCCCGCCTATCTCGTGAGCGTAGGTTATATGGACCCGGGCAACTGGGCGACCGATCTCGCCGGCGGCAGCCGTTTCGGCTATTCGCTCCTCTGGGTGCTGCTGATGAGCAACGCTATCGCCATCCTCCTGCAAAATCTCTCCGCCCGGCTGGGCATCGTTCGCGGCCGTGATCTGGCCCAGGCCAATAGAGAGGTCTATCCGGCCTACATCAACATCCCCCTTTATGTATTGGCGGAGATCGCCATCGCCGCCTGCGACCTGGCCGAAGTATTGGGTATGGCGATAGGGCTGGAACTACTCACCGGCCTGCCACTGATCTACGGTGTTTGCTTCACGGTGTTAGACACCTTTCTCCTGCTATTCCTTCAACGGCTCGGCATGCGCCGGATGGAAGCCTTTATCATCGGTCTCATTGCCGTCGTCGGCGGCTCCTTCCTGGTAGAGATCCTGCTCGCCAAACCCAATATCCACGACATCGCCTCCGGCTTCCTGCCCGTCCTCCATGGCAAAGAAGCGCTCTACATCGCCATCGGCATCATCGGCGCCACCGTGATGCCGCACAACCTGTATCTGCATTCAGCCCTCGTTCAGACACGCAAGATCAAGCCAGGCGCGGCCAACATCCGCAAAGCGCTGAAGATAAATTTCCTCGACAGCGCCGTAGCCCTCAACCTCGCCTTCCTCGTGAATGCCGCCATCCTCATCCTCGCCGCTACGGCATTCTATAAAACAGGCAACACGAACGTCGCGTCGATCAAAGACGCCTATCGCCTGCTGCCCATGCTGGGCACACAGCTGGCGCCAAAATTATTCGCCATCGCCCTGATCGCCTCCGGCCAGAGCTCTACCCTCACGGGTACGCTCGCGGGTCAGATCGTGATGGAGGGCTATCTGCAGCTGCGCATCAATCCCATGGTTCGCCGTTTGCTGACCCGCCTGCTGGCCATCATCCCCGCCATAGCCGTGATCATCCTCTTCGGAGAAGCCCAGGTGGACAATCTTCTCGTGCTTAGCCAGGTCGTCCTCAGTGTGCAGCTGGGCTTCGCCGTTATCCCGCTGATCCACTTCGTGAGCGACAGATCCACGATGGGTGAATTTCGCATCGCGCCGCTGATCAAAGTCCTCGCCTGGCTCTGCGCCATCGTGCTGGTATGGCTGAATGCCAAGCTGGTAGTGGAAGAGGTAGCACCATTTATGGCTGCGACCGGTCATCTAATCGGTAAGGTGCTGATCGCCGTGGCCTCGCTTGGCGGCGTCACCCTGCTGGGATATATCACCCTCCATCCATGGATCGAACGCAATCGCCGCCGGCTGACCCCGGAACTGCATCCGCAGCCGGATGACTATACGGACTGGACGCCGCCGACTTTTCGGCATATCGCCATCGCCCTCGATTTCAGCGAACACGACGAGAAACTTTTGGCCTACGCCGCGGGACAGGGTGGAAAGACCGCCCGCTACTTGCTGATCCACATCGTCGAAAGCGTCTCGGCCCGGATGCTGGGGAAAGAAAGCGACGACTACGAGACCCGCAAAGACCAGGAACGGCTGGACCACTACCGCAGCCTCCTACAAAATCGGGGTCTGCAAAGCACAACGGCCCTCGGCTTCCGCCACCGGAGTCGCGAGATCGCCCGGCTGGCCAAAGAACACGACGCGGACATGCTCGTCATCGGCTCACACGGCCATGCCGGTCTAAAAGACTTCATCTTCGGGGAGACAGTGAATGCCGTCCGCCACGAATTGAAGATCCCCGTGTTGGTGGTGAATCTCTGACGCGGGCCGCCCCTACTTCTTCCCCGGCCTCACCAGGTGTTTGAGCCGGCTAAAGGTCTCCGGCTTGATATTGAGAAAGGAGGCGATGTACTTCTGTGGCACGCGCTGCATCATCTGCGGATGTGTACGCACATAATCCAGGAACCTCTCGCGCGTACTCTTGATCAGCTGATGATAATACCGGTTGTCCGTTTTGACGAACAGGTCGGAGATCAACAGCCTTCCCAAATGTTCCGCCTTGGGATATTGGTCGTAAAGCTGCTGCAGACTATCGTAGGAGATGGAAAAAAAGGTCGTGGGCTCGATGGTCTCGATCACCGCGCTGCTGGGGATACGATAATGGAACGAGAGCTCGCTATGAATGATGTGTCCTTCGGAAGCAAGCTGCACCGTGATCTCTTTGTTTCGCACCGGAAGATATTTCCGCGCCAGCCCCGTCGCGATGACATTCAGATACCGCTCTACCGTGCCCGTGTTGATCACCCGCACCTTCTTGTCGAACTCCCTGATCTCGATATACGGCAGCAATGCACTAAACTCCTGCTTGTTCAACGGAACATAACGGGATAAATAGTGATGCAATCGCTCGAGGGCATCTTTATAAACGGTCGCGGCAATATCGCTCGTCATGGCTTATCGATTACCGGCCGCGGAGGGCCGTTTCTTTAGCAAATGTTTCAGGCGGCTGAAGGTTTCCGGCTTCATGTTCAAATAAGACGCCAAATATTTCTGCGGCACCCGTTGTACCAGCTCGGGATTCCGTTCTACGAACTGAAGGAAGCGCTCCCGCGTGTCCAGCCGCATACAGGCATGCTCCCACTCCTCTTTTTCCAGCACGAAATGCGTGATGATCTCCCGGCCCAGACGTTCGATCCGGGAGTTCTGGTGGTATACCTTTTCCAGGTCATCGCGGTGGATCGATAGCAAGGTAGTGGGTTCCAGGGTCTCGATATAATAATTGGAAGGAGCGCCGGACAAAAACGACGAGGAAGCCCCGATCAGCTCTTTTTCTTTCGCCAGGTTTAGGTGCACCTCGCTCCGCCCTTTATAGAAATACATCCGTGCCAGCCCCCGGATGATAAAATTCATGTACTGCTCGACCTCCCCGGGACGCAACAACATCTCCCGCTTGTCAAAAGAGCGCACAATGACCTTCTCCGCCAGTAGCGAAAAGTCTTCAGGGTTCAACGTCACATATCCCGACACAAATTGCCGCAAAAGATCCAGCATGGGCCTCAGTTAAAAGCAGCCGCCACCGGCGGCAGGGTACACAAACATACAAAAAAGAAAAATTTGTCTACTACGCAAAAGCAACGGAGTTGCTTCGCCCGAAGGTCAATCATTAGCCGGCGAATGGCGCATAGGCTAAATTTCCCAAAAAGACTATGCGTATTCGCCATTTTGCCTTAGGTTTGCTATCCGTTTTGAGTAAAAAAAGAAGAAATATGGCCAAAAAAATTAAAGTTACGAATCCTGTCGTCGAACTGGACGGGGATGAGATGACCCGCATCATCTGGAAATTCATCAAAGACAAACTGATCCTCCCCTACCTGGATATCGATATCAAATATTACGATCTGGGCGTAGAATATCGCGATAAGACCGATGACCAGGTCACCATCGATGCCGCCAACGCCATCAAACAATACGGCGTGGGCATCAAATGTGCCACCATCACCCCCGACGAAGCCCGCGTCAAGGAATTCCACCTGAAACATATGTGGAAAAGCCCTAACGGGACCATTCGCAATATCCTCGACGGGACCGTTTTCCGCGAGCCCATCGTGATGAAGAACGT
>JAICXX010000091.1 GCA_025934485.1 Chitinophagaceae bacterium | reverse complement strand
CGTCGGCAAGGCCATGGGGCTGAGCATCGACACGATTGAACGACTATTGCATTCCTCCTGGCGCTCCGATGCCGAGCTCTATGACGAACAGCGGCTGAAGGAACAAGGCCTCAATCCAAAAGATAAGCATCTCATCAAGGTTCTCGATCTCACGACCCAGCTCATGGGCTTTCCACGGCAGCTCGGCCAGCACACCGGCGGCTTCGTGATCACGCAGGGAAAGTTGACAGAGCTTTGCCCGATCATGAATGCCCGGATGGAAGACAGGACCTGTATCGAATGGAACAAAGACGATATCGATATCCTCGGCTTTCTGAAGATCGATGTGCTGGCGCTGGGTATGCTCACGTGTATCCGCAAGGCTTTTGTTCTGGCGAAACAACAGTATGGTCTCGATCTCACGCTGGCCAATATTCCGCAGGACGATCCCGCGGTTTATGAAATGGTGAGCCATGCCGATACCATCGGTGTCTTTCAGATCGAGAGCCGGGCGCAGCAGGCCATGCTTCCACGGCTGCGGCCAAAGACCTTTTATGATCTGGTGATCGAGGTGGCCATTGTGCGTCCTGGTCCGATCCAGGGGGACATGGTGCATCCGTATCTGCGTCGCCGCGATGGTCTGGAGGACGTTGAGTATCCGTCTGAAGAGCTGAAGAATATCCTCGGCAAAACCCTTGGGGTGCCGCTTTTCCAGGAGCAGGCCATGCAGGTGGCCATCGTCGCCGCCGGTTTTACACCTTCCGAAGCCGATGCGCTACGGCGAAGCATGGCGACCTTCAAGGCGCAGGGCCAGGTGACGAAGTTCCAGGAGAAGCTTGTCAACGGGATGGTGGCCAAAGGATATACCAGTGAGTATGCGCACCGCATCTTCAAACAGCTCGAGGGATTTGGCTCCTATGGATTTCCCGAGAGCCATGCCGTGAGCTTTGCGTTACTGGTCTATATTTCTTCCTGGTTGAAGTGTTACTATCCCGACGTGTTTGCCTGTGCGTTGCTGAACAGTTTGCCCATGGGTTTCTATCAGCCGGCCCAGATCGTGATCGACGCGCAAAAACATGGGGTCGAGGTGTTACCCGTCGATGTAAATGATTCGGGTTGGGATCACCTTCTCGAGCCCCCTGGCCCCGGATCCGGCGAAACCCCCGCAACCGTCGGCCCCCGCCGTTTCCGCCCACTCCGGCTGGGTTTCCGGCAGATCGGAGGTTTCAAGGAAGAAGACGCGCAGCTGCTTGTAGCCGGACGGACCTCCGCCTACACTAGTATCCCCCAGCTCCGCGCCGCGGGTGTTTCACAGCCGGCACTGGAGCGGCTTGCCGATGCCGATGCATTTCGCTCGCTGGGCCTCGATCGGCGGCAGGCCCTATGGGAAGTGTCGGCGCTGGCGGATCGCCCCATCGCGATGTTTGAAGGACAGCCCGCCGAAAGCGCCTACGAGCCGGCGGTGGACTTGCCGGATATGACGGCCTCGCAGCATGTCGTTCAGGATTATGCTTCGACCTCGCTCTCGCTGAAAGCGCATCCCGTGAGTTTCGTGCGGGAGAAGCTCGACCTGCTCCGCATCCTACGGACGGGCGATCTTGCCGGACGCCGCGACGGGGATCTCGTGAAAGTAGCGGGATTGGTGTTGGTGCGTCAGCAGCCCGGGACCGCGAGCGGCGTAGTGTTCATCACCATTGAAGACGAGACGTCCACGGCCAACCTGGTGGTTTTTCACGATATCTTCATGGCTTACCGCAAGGTGATCCTTCAATCCCGCGTGCTGATGGTGGAAGGTAAACTCCAGATCGAAGGCGAAGTAGTGCACGTAATCGTAAAGCATTGCCACAACCTCTCGCCCTTACTCCGCGATCTGGTCACCCCCGCTTCACGCGATTTTCATTAGCGCGAATTCCCTCTCCGTTAGATTTATTTTTTTGGTTTCACCCTGCTTGTATCTTTGTACTGTCTTCTAGGGCATTGCAATCCTGGATGACAATAGCGTTTTGCCAAGGCTGCCTAATCTTTTCAAGCGCATCCGCGGCACTCAATCAATCCACACTTGGCGTTTCCTTTTTACCTTGATTTTTAAACCGCATGCGAACGGCGGAGTGAGAATGTTTTGTTCGCCTGGAACGGCCAGAGGCCGTTAGCGCGTAGGGCAGACATTAAATAAGGCGTTATGCGACAGGATATTTTATGGAAAGGACTTCTCGAATGGCTGTTCGAGGATATGTTGCGATTCGTCTTTCCGGACGCCGACAGGGTTTTTAACTTGCAGGCTCCCATGGATTTTATGGACAAGGAATTGGCGCAAATTTGTGCTCAACCCGGTGGACATTCCCTTGTCCGGTTTGTCGATAAGCTGGTCAAAGTAAAGCTAAAGAAGCAGCCAGGTAAATATGCCCTCATCCACATGGAGATCCAGGGGCGAACAAAAGTAAAGGATCGTCCTATGTTTGGCGAACGCATGTTCCGGTATTTCAACCTGATCTTTGCGAAACACCAGCATCGGTATCCCATTGCCTCTATCGCGATCTTCACGGGCGAAGATGGGCATCTGCTGATAAAAAGCTATGCCTATTCGTTTATGACCACGCGGCTTCCTTTCCAGTATAGCACGATAAATATTAATGCGCTTTCCGATGAGGAGTTGAGCAGCAGCAAAAATCCCTTCGCCTGGGTATTATTCATAGCTAAACAAGCCATGTTACGGGGCAGCGATCGCGAAGTACAGCTATTAGAGAAGAAATGGATCATGTTTCAAAAATTATACGATCACGGACTTCTAAAAGACCAGAAGCTGCAGGCCATCTTGAACTTTATGGAACATTATCTTCCCTTTGAAGACAAAAAAACAAATCGTATCTTTAAAAAGTGGACTGATCAGTTAACCCATAAAACGAATATCATGGATATTTTTGAACAGATAGAAGAAATGAAAAAGGAGGAAGGTAAACAGGAGGCCAGAAAGAAAATTGTCCGCAAATTACTCGCTGGAACGAAATTCTCCGATGAAAAGATCGCGTCCTTTACAGAAGTTCCCGTCCACCAGGTCGCCAGATTTCGCAAGAGGCTACAAGCTAAAGCCAAATAGCAGCAACCATCCACTCAAATTTATCGGCCGTCTTTTTCAGATGGCTTTTTTATTTGCGCAGATTCGATGCGCTACAAGTCATATGTCATAAAAAGTGCGAATTACGGTATATTTGAAACGAACCATGCATACCGAACTGCCCATAAAAGATAAATCAGGCGGAAAGGCGCCCATGAAGATCGCACCTTTCAAATCGTCGATCCGCCGCACCGAAGCGCATCGCCACAACGGTTATTTCGAGCTGATCTATCTCACGGCCGGCGAAGGGGTGCACATCATCGACGACCGGCAATACACATTCGCACCACTCACCTTGTTCGTGATCCGAAAGGATCAGGTTCACTGCTGGGATCTCACCACTCCCGGCGAGGCTATGTGCGGATCATCCGAAAAGAGCTGGTGGACCAGGTAAAAGACGGACAGCTGCGGTCGCTCTTCGCGGCGATCAGCAAACATACCTGTCTGTGCTTCGAAAATGTCCGCGCCATCACGCCCTTGTGGGAAGTGCTGCTGGATGCCTTGCCGCCGGGCCGCGACACCCTACCCGAAGTAGCTCTATGGCTTCTGAAAGCACTCCTCGGCGTGCTGATGGAAAAAGCCAAGCCCTTCATAAGACCTTTAACGGACTCGGGTGGATTGTATGAACAATTCCTGCGCCGGCTCGACGAAGGGACGAATCTAAAACGAACCGTGCAGCATTACGCCGGGATTTTGCATACGACGCCCCAGAACCTCAACAACGCCTGCCGCAAGGCCGCGGACCGCAGTGCGACGGATGTACTGGAAGAAGCCGTGCTCGGCGAAGCCCAAAGGCTGCTGCTCTACACCCCCTGCACGGTAGCCGAGATCGCCTTCGCACTGGATTTCAAAGACCCCTCGCATTTCGTAAAATATTTCAAACGGCTCACCGGCCAAACACCCCACGCCTTCCGAAAGGGGTAGGGGGCGGCCATAGCCAGACCCCACCAGGACCAGCCACGACAAATTGACCACGGAGATTCCATATTTTTGTCGAATCGACCATTGCCCTTCTTTTTTGTAGCGGATTTTTGGCGGAAGGGAAATGCAAACAACAAAGGAAATGTAAATACAATGAACAAGCTCACCACCCTGATGTGTATCGCCGGCCTCGGCATGCTTGTCGCCTGCAGCAACAGCGGCCCCAAAAGCAGCGAAGACAGTGAAGTCCTGCAGGCGCGGATCGACAGCCTGCAGCAAATGCTGGACGACGCCTACAAACCCGGGCTGGGCGAATTCATGTCCGGCATCCAGGTGCATCACGCGAAACTGTGGTTTGCGGGAAGCGCGGGGAACTGGAAGCTGGCGGATTTTGAGCTCGGCGAGATCAGAGAAACACTCGACAACGTTGAGAAATACTGTACGGACAGACCCGAAGTGAATTCCATGCCCATGATCCGCCCCGCGCTCGATAGCGTCGGTAAGGCTGTCGGCGCTCAGAACCCCGCGATGTTCAAGACCGCTTTCGTGTTGCTGACCAACACCTGCAACAACTGTCACCGCGTGACGAAACACGAGTTCAATGTGATCAAGATCCCCGACACTCCGCCCATCACAAACCAGGTATTTACCAAATAAGCATAACCATGGCTACTACAACTACCGGCCGCTGGTCGCTGGCCCTGCTCCTGCTGCGCTGGGCGCCGGGACTGGTCTTTCTCTCGGAAGGCATACAAAAGTTCCTGTTCTCCGACCTCGGTGCCGGTCGGTTCACCAAACTCGGTTTTTCCAACCCGGCCTTCTGGGCGGCGGTGACGGGTGGATTCGAGATCGTCTGCGGCCTGTCACTCATTGTCGGCGTCCTAACGCGGCTGGCAACGATCCCGCTGCTGGTAATCATGGGCGTTGCGTTTATGACGACTAAATGGCCGGAGCTCACAGGCAAAGGCTTTTGGTTCTTCGCCCATGATGATCGCACCGACTTCGCCATGATCCTTACATTGGTGGCGGTGTTGCTGGTGGGCGCAGGTTCCTGGTCGCTGGACGGAAAACGAGGAAGTGCTTAGGAGGATGGCAAGGAAAAACGAATTAAAAGAATTGTTCCGCCTGTTCCTCCGGCTGGGACTCACGGCCTTTGGCGGTCCCGCTGCGCATATCGCCATGATGCAACGCGAAGTGGTGGAGAAACGCCGGTGGATGGATCATGACCATTTTCTCGACCTCATAGGCGCGACGAATCTCATACCCGGGCCGAACAGTACCGAGATGGCCATTCACATCGGCCTGGAACGCGGCGGCTGGCGCGGGCTGCTGGTAGCTGGCGCTTGCTTTATTTGCCCCGCCGTAGCCCTCACCGGCGTGATCGCGGCGCTGTATCAACGTTATGGTCAGCTGCCCGAGGTATCGGCATTTATTTTCGGGATCAAGCCCGCCGTGATTGCGGTGATCCTCGCCGCGGCGCTCCCCCTGGCCAAAAAGGCGCTGATGCAACAGGGCCCAATCCAAGCGCAAACCCCCGGTTCTAGCCAAGCCGGAGCCCAAGCGCAACCCCCCGCTCCGGCCCAACCCCTGGCTCCCGCCCAACCCCCGGCCCCCGCAAAGATGCCCGCGGCATTCCTCTGGCTGATCGCGATCACAGCCCTAACCGCCGGCCTGCTGGGCGTCAACGAGATCTATGTCCTGTTTGGCGCAGGCTTCCTCGCACTGGCGATAGCCGTCGCGCGTCAGGGCAAGCGAACGCTGCAGGGAGTGTTCCCCATCCTCCTGCAGATTCCGGCCATAGTCGTCTCGAACAGCCGCATCTTCTTTTCCTTTCTAAAGGTCGGCGCCATCCTTTACGGCAGCGGTTACGTGCTGTTCGCCTTCCTGGACAGCGAGCTCGTAGCGAGGGGACTGCTGTCCCGAAAGGTGCTCATCGACGCCATCGCCGTAGGCCAGTTCACGCCCGGGCCGGTGTTTTCCTCCGTGACATTTATCGGTTGGCAAATGGGCGGATGGCAGTCCGCGGCATTGGCTACGCTGGCGATCTTCTTACCATCCTTTGTCTTTGTAGCCTTGTCACATCCGCTGGTGCCGCGGATGCGAAGATCGAAACTGTTCTCCGCCTTTCTGGATGGCGTGAATGCCGCGTCGGTGGCTATTATCCTCACCGTGTGTATCGACTTCGGGCGGGCGACAATAACCAGCTGGCAGGCCATCACGATTGCCATATCGAGCGCCATAGTGGTGTTCGGTTTTCCAAAGGTCAACAATGCGTGGGTGATCCTCGGCGGTGCGATGATGGGCTATCTGCTTACCCGGAGTTAGGGTTAAGTCTCAATGCTTAATCTTGATAATCAGTAACTTACAAAACGGCAATTTTTCCAAAAAAGGGCGGCAATTTTGCCTAAATTTACCAAAAACTATGTCAAAAGAAACAACCGCAGAAACGGAAAAAGCTATTCTCGAAAAGGTCCCCCAACATCTCGGCGACGCGGAGGTCCTTTTGTTCATGGAGCAACATACCATTGACTCGAGCTATGTAGAGGCGATCAGGCAATTGACCCGCTACAAGGATGACGATATCTCCACCTGGCTGAATATAAGCCCGAGGACTATGCGCAGCTATCGCTCGCTGCCCCGGCTCAAGATCAAAAAGAGCACAGCGGAGCAGCTTTTGTTGCTCCTGGCTTTGTTTAAACATGGCAATCAGGTATTCGGCTCGGCAGATGCCTTTGACGAATGGATAAACACCGGGAATTTCTTCCTTGACAATAAAAAGCCGGCTGCTCTTCTGGACACGTCAAGTGGCATTCGATATGTCAACGATAGATTAACCGCCATTGAATTTGGGGACAATATATAGCGTATGGAGCTGTTTCGAATTTCCATAGAAGCCTATGCAAAGGGCCTGTCGGCCTCGGGCGCCGCCAATCGTTGGAACAAGTCCGGAGAGTTCGTGCTCTATGCGGGCTCGAGCCGATCGCTGGCTTCGCTCGAGTTGGTCGTTCATCGTGCTGCAATAAGGCCGCTTGGCAATTATAAGGTAATGGTCATTTCCGTTGCCGATGAGGACAAGTTGGTCAGACAGGTGCATCTCGATGAATTGCCTGCCGGCTGGCGCACCGCGGCGGCTTATCCGGACTTGCAAAAATTGGGTTCAAATTGGTATCGAAACAAGGAGACGTTGCTACTCAAAGTGCCTTCGGCAGTCACCATCCGGGAATACAACTACTTGATCAATATCGGACACCCCGCCTTTGTTGAGAAGGTGAGCCTGGTAAGGAACGAAGATTACTTTTGGGATGAGCGCCTTTTTAGCTAAACACACATCGGGTTTGATATTTTTTGCATACCCTGCAACCTATCCTGTTCCTTTTGCATTCCATTTGCAAACTGCATCGAATTGCCAAGCGAAAAAGAACTGATCCGCCTCGCAAAGACCAATCCCAAGGTGTTTGGAGAGCTATATGATGCTCATTACCCCCGTGTCTTCGGCTATATCTACCGCAGTACCGGCGACCACGCCCTAGCAGGCGACATCGCCGCCGAGACCTTTCTGAAGGCCTTTGTACGCATCGGCACGTTCCGCTGGCGCGGCATCTCCATCTCTTCCTGGTTCTTTCGCATCGCCGTCAATGAGCTCAACCAGTATTACCGCAAAAAGAACTATTCACCGGAACGGCTTACCGAGGGCTTCGAAGGCGCGAACGGCGCGAATGGCGTCGACTGGCCCAACCGCCATGCGCTCCGGCACGAAAGCAACGAGATCACCCGCCGGATCGACGAATACCAGGAATTCGAACATCTTAGGAAGCTCATAAGCACACTTCCGCCAAAATACCGCCAGGTGATCGCTCTTCGGTTCTTTGAGGAAATGAGCATCCGTGACGTCGGCGAGATCCTGGGAAAAAAAGAGGGTACCGTCAAATCCCTGCTCTCGCGCGGGTTGGCGAAATTAAAAACAAAGCTCACTGCAACGGATCACGCCCTCTAAACATTATACCATCAAACGTGTAAGCCATGACAAAGGAGAAATTATCGAACTATTTAACGGATGTCCCGAAGCCGGAGGCCCCAGCCACCGAAAACGAAAAGGTCGTCCGGCTCGCCCTGCTGAGCGCCCGCCGTTCCGCCGCGATAGGGATCATCCTCATCGCCCTACCGGGGACATTGATCCTCCTGCTCTTTTTGCAAAATACCTTTCATCTTTTTCCCGGGCTCACCCGCTGGCTGGCCGGCAGCGGTTCTTTCCTGCCACTCCCCGCGAGAGCCATCCTGGTCTTCATCTTCCTCGTGGGCTTTCCATTCGTGGCCGTGGCCGTCAACCTGCTCTCGATAAGCTGGTACCGATATTATCCGTCCCGGCGCGAGCTGGTGATCTCCATCCGGATGCGCTGGCCGAACATCCTCATCGCGGTCATCGGCAGCGCGCTGGCGGCGTTCTATATCCTTCATTTGCTCGCGGATACTTTGCTGGCAGGAAAGTGAGGGTATGGCAGAAAAGCGGCCGGCCGCTGGCTGCATATCTATCTGTCCATGATCAGCTTTGCGATCATTTTCTTTTTTGCGGTTACGGGCCTTACCTGAACCATGCGGACCGTTTCGCCGGTGAAGTACATACGACCCAGGAAAAAGGTCACCTCAACCCTGCCTGGACGCCAACCCCCCGCGCAACCGCGATTAACCACGGCGCAGCTAAAGCCATTCGAAGGCTATTACCGCTCTTCGCAAAACAAAGATATGGTGGTCGACATCCTGATCAAGGATGATACCCTGGTGGCCAGGCCGCTTTGGAGCGACCGCATCTTCCATCTGGTTCCCAGGACGGATACCGCATTCGTTACCGCTGAATCCGTAGAACGGGGCCCCATAGACATCGTGTTCTCCCCTAATTCCACCGGCGAGATCGCGGCCTTCGACCTGATCCGGACAACCAGGTCTCGATCACGGCAAAAGGTAAGCAGCTGGTAGTTAAACAGCTTTGGGACAACCAGGAGATCGCCAGGACGCCCTCACGGATACTTATTTTTTAAATCCTTCCGAGCACTATAGACTGCAACCGCAATAAAGCCAGGTGCAAATTCTGTACGCATTCTGACAACAAAAAATTTTCTCCGGACGCCCGACAACTAAATCGAGCTATATCCGTATTTATAGATATGTTCAGATCGATGACCCTTGCGCTTTTAGGCCTGTGCTATGCCGGCATTCCAAACATTTCCTGGCATTATAACCTCGATGAAGCCAAAACAATAGCCCAAAAAGAACACCGGCATATTTTGTTAAATTTTTCAGGCTCGGACTGGTGCGGCCCCTGTATCCGGATGCACCGCGAGATATTCGGCGCTGAAGTCTTTGGACACCTGGCGGACTCCAGTCTGATAATGGTGAATGCCGATTTTCCGCGGATGAAGAAGGATCAGCTCCCGGCGGGCCAGCAAAAGCTCAACGACGCCATGGCCGATCAATACGATTCCCAAGGCAAGTTTCCATATACCGTTCTGCTGACGGCGGATGGAAAGGTGCTCAAAGCCTGGGATGGATTTCCCGACGAGACGCCCGATGCCTTTGCCCACGAAGTCCAAACGATCATCGACAACGATAAATGACGGTTCAAACTATGCCCACACTCTTCCGGCGGGCGCTCAAGCTCATGGGCAACCGCTTCGAGATCACCGTCGTCGGTGAAGACCCTGCATGGGCGGAAGGGCACATCGACGCGGCCGTGGAAGAGATCCGACGCATCGAACGCCTGCTCACGACCTACGACGAAAACTCCGAGACCAGCCAGATCAACCGTTATGCAGGACTCACGCCCGTCGCCGTAAGTGAGGAAACGTTAAAACTCATCGAGCGTTCGATCCGCATCTCGCGGCTCACGCAGGGAGCCTTCGATATAACCTATGGATCGGTGGACAAACGCCTATGGAATTTCGATCCCACGATGACCAGCCTGCCCGACGCCGAAACGGCAAAGAAGATGGTGCGGCTCATCGACTACCGGAATATCCTGCTGGACCGCGAACAGGGTACGGTATTCCTCAAACACGCCGGCATGCGCATCGGTTTCGGCGGTATCGGCAAGGGATATGCCGCGGACCGCGCCCGGCAGCTGCTCAAAACACGCGGCGTGACCAGCGGGATCATCAACGCCTCGGGCGACCTTAGCGTATGGGGCTGCCAGCCCGACGGCCGCCCATGGACCATCGGTGTGGTTCATCCCGATGCCTCGGATCAGCCTTTCTCCTATATGCAACTGAACAACATGGCAGTCGCCACTTCCGGTAACTACGAAAAATACGCGATAATAGACGGAAAGAGATATTCGCATACCATCGACCCGCGTACAGGCCTGCCGGTGACAGGGATCAAAAGCGTGACCATCATTACCCCCCATGCGGAGCTCGCCGACGCGATGGCCACCCCTGTAATGGTCATGGGTATCGAGGCGGGTCTGGATTTGATCAACCAAATAAAGGACATCGAATGCATTCTTATCGACTCTAACAACCGAATCTACACATCCGCCAATATCAAACGCACATGAAGCAAAACACGCGAACCTGCCAATTATTCATCGCCGGTCTGCTGACGATCGT
Source organism: Chitinophagaceae bacterium (assembly GCA_025934485.1). Lineage (GTDB taxonomy): Bacteria > Bacteroidota > Bacteroidia > Chitinophagales > Chitinophagaceae > Puia. Next base: position 12,531 of record JAICXX010000091.1, on the reverse strand, counting down.
GATGATCGGCGCCTGTACCCCGGTAAAGGAGTACCAAAAGAATCGCCTCAACGATTCGGAGATGTCCCTCTCGAACCGAAAGGTCGAAAAGAACGAACTGAATTTTCAATCCTATCGCGAAGGCTCTGCCGGCGCTAACGGTGGCAAGACCGGCGGCGGCTGCGGCTGTAACTAAACCCCCGACGCGATAGAAGGCGGCATCGGTTCGGAGAAGGTCACCGATCTTGCGAACGGGCTCGAGCTCAAGCTGGCAGCCTATGACTTCAAGCAGAGAAAGAACCACCTCACGCTAGGATTTGGTCTCGACCATCACACCGCCGCGTCGCAGGCCTGGGTATCCAACACGGGCGCGTCTAAAACGGGCGGCACGCGACTATACCCGTCCATCAATTGGGCCCGTGAGAACGAAACCAAGGGAACCACGATAGGCTTCGGCGCGATCTATTCTTCCGAATACAACTATCATAGCCTCGGCCTCGACGCCGAATTCTCGGCGAAGACGCATCACAACGGCGAGTTCACCGCCAAACTCTCGACCTATCTGGACCAGGTCAAGGAGATCCGGCCTTCCGAGTTCAACACCGTCGACACGATCACCAATACTACCGGCGGCACGGTGACCTATACCACGGCGAGCGGCAAGACCGTAACCCTGAACTCCGGCACCTCGTACACAGAGGAAACTGGTAAAGCTGCCATCCCGGGCACGCCGCGCGATACCTATACCGCGTCTTTTTCATTTAGCCAGGTGATCAACACCCGCCTGCAGGGCGTGGTGCTGCTCGATCTCGTCACACAGAACGGTTACCTCGGGCTCCCTTTCCACCGGGTGTATTTCGCCGACGGCAAGGATACCATCGAGAACCTACCCTCGACGCGTTATAAATTACCGATCGGCATCAGACTGAATTATTTCCTCGGCGACAATGTCGTCCTTCGCGGTTATTATCGCTATTACACGGATAGCTGGGGCATCCATTCGCACACGGCGAGCCTGGAAGTGCCGGTGAAGATCACGCCGTTCTTTTCCGTAACGCCCTTCTATCGCTACTATACCCAGACAGCTGCCCGGTATTTTGCGCCCTATGAAAAGCACACCGAAAGCGATAGCTACTGGACCAGCAACTATGCCTATGCCGCGTTTACCAGCTCGTTCTTCGGTACGGGTATCCGGATCGCGCCGCCTGCGGGAATCTTTCACAGCAGTCTCAAAACGCTCGAGATCCGCTATGGACATTATACGCAGACGACGGACCTGGTCTCGGACGTGATCTCGATGAACCTAACGTGGAAGTGAGACCGCCGCGCCGATCCCGAAAAGCGGCCGGCTCACGCGACGATCTTATACCCTACTCCGTAGACCGTCCGGATCAAATGCGGACAACCGCACTCCCGTAGCTTCCGCTTGAGGTTCTTGATGTGCCCATATACATAATTGGCGCCCGGCGCCCTTTCGGAAGGCCCGTCGTACAGCTGTTCGGCAATGGCCTGCGTGGGGACAATATGGTTCTTGTTCATCGCCAGGAACACAAAAAGATGATATTCGTGTTTCCGTAGCTCCAGTGTCTTCCCCTTGCAGATCACCGTGTTGGCGTTGAGCTCGATCCGCATGCAGCTCACCAGGATGGTGTTGTTCCCCTGGTTATACTTTCGTCGCAACAAGGCTTTGACCCTGGCGCCCAATTCCGAAAGATCCAGCGGTTTGGACATATAATCGTCGGCGCCGGCATTCAGCGCGACGATCTTGGCCTCTGGCGAACCCTGATCCGAGATGACAATGACGCCTGTCTTCCGCGCATCCTCCCGGTTGTACAGGATCAGCCTTCTGCCATCACCGTCGCCAAGCTCGGGCTCGAGGATCATGCAGTCGTACTGGTAGTTCTCGATCTTTTGCAGGGCATGCCGGTAGGAATTGGCCGTGTCGCAAAGAAAACCCTCTTTGCGGAAATGACGGGTGATCCGGGTTAGCAACAGCGGGTCTTTTTCGATGATGAGTAGCTTCATGTTGTTCTGGTTAGCGAAAATGCAAGTTCAGTGAGATGATATCCGAGACAAGATCCGTCGTCTGCGTATAGTGCCCATACCTGATCTCCATCATGCTCCAATGTTTATCGAAAATGCCTTTTGGCGGCGCCAGCCGGATTCCCGCGCCGAAGAAACTGCTGTGAAACTGTGCCAGCGCATAATTGCTGGTATAATAGGCATCCGTTTCGACATGGGTTCCATAAGGTGCGAAATAGTTGGCCGCCGTCTGCGTATAATACCGGTAGAAAGGCGTCACGGAAAAGAACGGCGTCAGCTTTACTGTGGTCTCGAGACTTGCCGTATGCGACCGGACCCCCCAACTGTCGGCATAGTGCCGATAGTAACCCCGCAACACAACGTAATCTCCCCAAAAATAGTTGACGCGCACGCCAAGCGGCAGCTTGAACCGGTTGGAAGGCAGCTTTTCGATCGAATCGATGCCATTCATAAAATAAACGCGATGAAAAGGCAGACCGAGATACCCCTGTTGCTCGACGACATCCAGCAGCAGGCTTCCCTGCAGCCGGGTGTTGATTACCTGCGAAAAAGAGAAAGAAGCGGTATACGTTTGCCGCCCTTTGGAACCATAATCCGGGTGCCGGAGCTCGCCGTTGCGCCCCACGCGATAAGCACCCGGAGGCTCGAATTCCGATGGAAGGATCATCGTCACGCGGTCGAGATAGGCACTGAGCTTTGCGGTGAACTCGCCGCCCCGCCGGGTCTTTTGCGAGCCGCTGACATTGAACCCAAAAGAATGGTAGTTGAATTCATTGGAGTAATAGAGGCCGGCGCCTATCGAGCTGCCTTTCTTTTCGTTCTCGCGCGTCCAGTCGAGGCTGGGGTAGAGCCGGAGCCCGTCGGTCCGCGTCGAGGCGCCGGTTTTCGAGATCCAGGCCTGCGAGGCGGCGGTATGGTGGTCGATGCCCATTCCGGGTGTCAGGGTGTTCTTCCGGTCTTTACCGTCCCAGCCCACCAGCTTTAGTTCTAAGCCGTTGGCCAGGTCGGTCACATGTTCCGAACCGATGCCGCCGCGGATGGCCGAATGGTCGCCGTTCTGCGTATAATAGCTCGAGACCAGGTCGATCTCGTCGACCTTCAGCTTCCTGGACTTATACGTGCTCGTGTCCTTAGCCGCCTGCTGTGAGAAGGCATGGACGAATAACACGAAAAGACCGATAACGGTTAGACAGATCCGTTTCATGTCCTTGGGTTAGATTAGTTACAAACGGGTGGTTCCTCCACCGATCATCCTGCTCACCAGGCCAGGATAACGCAAATTGTCTGCCCGGACCACCCCGGCGATGTGCAGGAGGGCGAAAGCATAGATAAGGTATTGCGTGAAGCTATGGACGCTCTTGACAGGCCGCCGGATGCGCTCAAAGAAGGCCACGTTTTCGAATGCCAGCACCAGTCCCGTTGCCGCCATCACTAGGATCAGCACATAAAAGACAACATAGGTCCATTTTATCGTCAGGTAGTGTTTCCTCTCGCTTACCTCCTCCGCCGTCGTGGGCTGAAAACCAGCGGCGAGCCGCATTTTCTTCCTTAATCTCTCGGGTGCCGGTTGGAAAAATTCGAGCAGCCAGCGGCTAAGCACAAGAAAGGCGATGCCATACCCGATCCAGGTATGCAACAACCACACCTTGTCGTTGAACGCATGCGATACGGCCTGGGCCGTGGGTGCGTCTACCGTAAGACCTTTACCCTGCAACTGCTGCTGTACCAGCGGGACGTTCTGGCGGGTGTTGAAAACGAACGTGGCGAGCGTTACCGTGGTGACGGCGCCAAAAATAAAAACCACCAGGGTCCAATGCCAGATACGGATCGCCAGGCTATGCGGTTCGAGGAACGTAGGAACTTTGATGACTTTTAGTTTAGTGGTTTCTGGGATCATAACGTGTCAGAGTATGTTTTTTTCCGCCGCCAAACCTCCGGCCGATGATAACTTTAAAAATGCTCCGGTCGATACTCGGCGTCAGCCCGAACACATAGCCGGCGTTGAACTCCCATCGCGGGTCGAAGTCGGCATCCACCGCGATCGCCAGCTGATGTTGCTGTCCCTTGATCGGGCCAAAGTTCTGGAACTGTCCCCACGAGCCATAATATTCGATGCCCGGCGCCCAAACTTTCCCGATTTGGTAGGAGAACTTGAAATCCGGCGCGAAGAAAGGACCTTTACCGTCATCGGCTCCTTTGAAGGTAAGGTCTACCACCGGGTTCAGCGCCAGATACACAGGCCCCAGTTGTTTATCGATGATGGGGCGGATCTCCAGCGTCCAGAGGTCGGGATCATAGCCATCCTTCACGAAACCTCCTTCGAAGGAGATGCTGGCGCCCACCGGCCAGTTCCACTGCGTTGGCGCCATGACCCGGGGCCGGATATGGCTGCCTACATAGTTGGTGCGGCCCATGTCGCCGATGTCGTTAAAGATATAAAAACCCGTTTCAAACCAGGGCGTCCATCCGTGTGTGATCTCGATGGTTTCACGATCCATGTGATTCGTCGAGACAACCCCATCCGCCGCTGTATTCCCGATAAAACTATAATTGCTGTGCAGCTCGACCATCGTCGTGTCCTTGCCCACCGTAGGGGAGGCATAAACCTGAATTTCGTAGTTATCCTGTGCCTGTGCGATGATAGGGCATACCCCAAGAAGTATACCGTATAAATAGAACCTCATGGTGGTCTAAAAATAAACCACGGTCACGGGGAAGCCGGTTATAGACCAATTATAAAAAAATTAGAAAATCTTAAGAAAATTCTGGAGAAAAACTGATTTTAAAATCAGTTCCTTCTCCAACTGTACTCTCCACCGCGAGAGCGCCGCGGTGCATGGTGATGATCCGTTTGGTGAGCGAAAGGCCGATACCATTACCAGGCGCATAGCGCTTGTTGCCGCCGCGAAAGAAGGGCGTGAAGATATGCTCGAGATCGCCGGGGGCGATGCCGATGCCCGTGTCGCGGAAGGTCAGCAGCGTCTGACCGCGGGTAAACCCGATGCGGATATAGCAGCGGTGGTCGGCGGAGAATTTGCAGGCATTCTCGATGAGATTGGAGAAAGCCACCTTCAGGAGGTATTCGTTGCCGACGATCACGATGCGATCGCCGTCCTCGATCTCTTTTTCGAAGACGATATCCGCACGGTAAGCGGGGTTGGCTTGCAGGACGACCTGCCGGGCATCCATGAGCACTTCGTCGAGCCGGAGTTCCTTAAAGCTGATGCCATAGGTGTCATAGCTGGCCTTCGCGAGGTCGAGCAGATCGCCGGAGAGTCTTGACAAGCGGCGGGCATCCTGCAACAGCAATTGTAACGTGGCGCGATACTCCTCTGGCGACCGTTCTTTGATGGCCGAGACCTCGGCTTCCGCGATGATGGCGGCGAGCGGCGTGCGCAGCTCGTGCGAGATATTGCTTACGAATTGTTTTTGGGCGTCAAAGGATTGTTCGAGCCGCTGGAGCATCCGGTTGAAGGTCATGGCCAGTTCCGCGATCTCGTCTTTGCCATTGCCTTCGCTCAGCCGCAGGTCCATGCGGGAGGCGGAGATCTCGGCGACCCTATCGACCATCCGGGTGACAGGCTGCAGGGCCTTCCGCGAGAACAGGAATCCTGCCATCAAGGTGAGCAGGATCGCTATCCCGAAACCCAGGGCCAGCTCGACACGCAGCGCTTTCAGCCGGGCATAGCCGTCATCGTCGCGCGCCGCGGCGGTGATCACATACGTTTTTCCCCTGAATGCGTAAATAAAGCCATTGACTTGCAAGTCTTCGTAGTAATAGTGGAGCTCATGTCGTGTTCGGATACTATCGAGCAGCCCGTCGGTTTCCTTGTATTTGTCTACATCCATGGCATCATGGTAAAGCAAATGATACGCTGTATCGAAAATGGCTACTTCCTCCTGCGGCAGGGTGCTCAGCGAATTCTCATAGATCGTCTGCAAGACATTTTCCGGAACGCCGGCTTCGAGCAGCAGGTTTGTCTTGGTGATGGCAAGCTGTTTGAGCCGTTTGAAATATTCCTGTTCGCGCTGGTTGGCATTGGTAAAATAGATGGCCAGTGCAAAGCCCGCCAGCAGGACCGCAAAAAGCCCCGCAAACAACAACGTCAATTTTATTCGGATCTTCAAGCCAGTTCTTTAAAGATGAACCCGATACCGGGCCGGGTCTGGATCAATTTGACGGCATGGCCTTTATCGATCTTTTTCCGAAGGTAATTAATGTAGACGTCTATGAAATTGGTGCCGGTGTCGAAGGCCGTCTCCCATACCTGCTGCGCGATCTCAGCTCTCGACAGCACCCGTCCCTGGTTGTTCATCATGTATTCCAGCAGCCGGAATTCTTTGGGCGTCAGATTGATGTCCTTTGAGTCGCGGCGGACGATCCGGGTTTCGAGATTCATCTCCAGGTCGGCCGCCCGCAGGATCGTCTTTTTGTGTCTGGCGCCCCCGGGGGGTACCCGTTTGAGCAGCTCGCGGATGCGGACATACAGCTCGCGGAAATCGAAAGGTTTCACGAGGTAATCGTTGGCCCCCGCATCGAACCCGCCGACCTTATCATCGGTGGTGCCCAGCGCCGTGAGTAGGATGATGGGAAGGTCCGGCAGCTCCCGGCGGATCGCCCGGCAGACCTCCACGCCGTTGATATCGGGCAGCATGACGTCGGTGATCACGAGATCGAAAAGACCGCCCGTGGCCAGTTGACGCCCTATCGCCCCTTCCCCGGCGATGGTGACGGCGAAACCCAGCTCTTCCAGCCCCTTCTTGATCAGGGTGGCTACTCTTTCTTCGTCCTCGATGACGAGTATTCGCATGATGGAGGTATCTTAGGATGCTAAGATACCATTCAGGATCGAATTCGCGTGATACCAGGGCCGGACAGGTCAGCAATTGATTATGCCTTTCGAGATCGGGATGCTCGGCGTCGTTGATTCTCGTGTGTTCGGGTATTAATCCGGCTACAGCCAGGATTTCGGGAACATTGTCGCCAGCACCCCGGTGCGTTTACCTTCAACTCGGCTTCGCTAAAGGAGAGCTGCAGATAGTTCTCACGTCGATGACCACGACATCATAATTCTGCATATTTAAGATGATCTTTTGCTGTTTCAGGTTCCTGGCTTTTTAGCGTCAGGAAGAACTAAAAGAGGAATACGTATATCGATGGCCAGCCCTTTGCTTCGCCTGCCAAGCACCCATCGTTCGGGGGATAGTCCGGGTAAAGGACATGCCGCCAGCCAATGGATGGGAGCGACCTCGATGAAATTTTCCACCGAATGATGCGTTTCGCTGTCAACGGGGATCTCATAGAGCAGATGAAACAATTCTTTGCCGCAGTGCGTGGCATCGGTGCCGTAAATTTCCACCACCTCGCCGGTCTTTTTGGCCTTTACGTCGAATGTATACAGCCGGCTATGGAATTGGCCCAGCAACTCGTGTATAGCTTCGGGCATATTGTCATGCAGGAAATTTTCCGCAATAGCAATGGCCTTTGGCTTTATGCACCCGGCTGCCTGGGGGACGATCAGCAAAGGAATTGTCGTTTTTCTGGCGAGTGACACGACCGTAGTACCGAAAGTTGAAGGGTATTCATGGCCTACACCCGCTCTGCCCCCTACGATGAGGTCTGCGTCGATCTCCCGCGCCGCACTAAGGATCGCGGGTACCGGGTCGCCAGGCCGCGCGAGGAGACTTATGGATTGGCCACCCAGCGTTCCAAGCTTCATCGCGATTTCCTCCAGTCCGCGGCAAACCAACTCGGGCAGCCGGTCCGCCGATGACTCGGGTATGGAAGTGCCGGCAAACAGCGGTGCTGCCTGGTATGCGCTCATGAGCGTCAGCCGGGCGTCAAGCGCTTCGGCTAACCAGGCGGCATACCTGACGGCGTGCGCTGCAGAGCGGGAGAGATCGGTGGCCAATAATATGTTTTTCATAACGTGTGTTATTACCGGGTTTTGCGCCGGGTGCTGATGCCCAGCAGCAGATAAAGAGGAGAGGTCTCATCCAACGCGGTGATCGCAAGACCGGCTACCAGCGCCCAGCAAATAAATTGTGTGCGGCTGCCTGCAATCTCGTGCGTGACCAAGGCCAATACCAGGGTGGCGACGATCAGGGACCGTATGATCCTATCCGCTGTTCCGATGTTCTTTCGCATTTTTCTCCTAAAGCTAGCCGGTTGACGCGGCGTCGTGGTTGACGGTTCTTACCTTGCGGACTGATAATCGTCAATGTCGCAGCTGAGCGGTATCATGCGGATTGGCAAATTCGCGAGACGAGGGGATCGAAAGCGGGTCTAAGGGCCATTGTTCGGTTGTTCTCAGACTGTCCGCCCTGGTTTTCGCCGCAGCCTTCTCCTGCCGCCTGAAATAGCCGCGAAGGAGGAAATTATGCTTCAAGGCTTCCATATCCTCGTGGAAAGCCGCCGTCCCCTTCCGGATATTTTCGAGGCTGGAGTTCAGGTTGCGGACAAAGGCCGTATCCGTGATCAATCCCCGGGCCGATGCAGCCAGCGCCCCGGCCGAATCGCCGGCGGCGGAGATCCTGTCCCCGGCAAGCCGGATGCGGGCCACCGCTTCATCGAGATGATGGACGAATTGTGTATCGGTGAGAAGCGTTCCCACCGATCCCTGCCCCTGCTTTACCGCGCTCACCAACGCATGCAACTCACGCAGCATCGCCTCCGCCTCTTCGCTCGACTTACGGACATGTTCCATCGAAGCCGAAACGTTCGCCGCCATCCGGCGGTCGTTCAGCAAATTCCACAATCCCGCGCTCTCGTTGACCCGCTGCACCGTCGCTTTGAGCCCATCCGTGATCCGGGCGAGATTTTCGTTGGTCTTATTCAACGTCCGGAGCATGGCATCGGTATTCAGCTGGTCCCGGGTGGGCAGCAGATCCCCATCCCCGGCGAGCGGGGCGGGTTCCCGGGCCGGCAGGATGTTGACGACCTTGTTACCGATGAGCCCTTCGGTGCCTATCGAGGCCTGCGCATTCTTGTGAATGTAGGGCCGCATGGCCTTGTCGACGAGCAGCACCGCTTCGATAGTAGTGTCGTCGATCACCCGGATGCTCCGGACCGTACCGGCCTGCAGCCCGGAAAAGCGGATATTGTCTCCATTGACAAGCCCGTCCGCATCTACAAAACGCGCTCGCAGCTCGAAATGCGAGCCGAAGTAATTCTCGTTCTTGCCGATGATATACAGCGAAGCGACGAGAACGAATATGCCGGAAAGTACCAGCAATCCTAATTTGACATTATTGGAGAGGGATGCTGCCATAATTACTATTTTTATTCGAAGAATTGTTTGATTTTTGGGTCGGTGGATTGCTCGAGTTGCGTATAAGTTCCTTCGGCATAACACCTGCCGCCCATCAGCAGGGAGACCTTGTCGGCGGTGAGCTTTACGCAATGCATGTCATGCGAGATGATGATCGATGCCGTATGATATTTCTTCTGCATCTCTACGATCAGCTGCGAGATCTCCCTGCCTGTCACGGGGTCCAGGCCGGTAGTGGGCTCATCGTAGAGGATGATCTCGGGTTTCAGGATAAGGGTCCGCGCCAGCGCGATCCGTTTGCGCATGCCGCCGCTGAGCTCTTCGGGTAGCTTGTCGACGGTCTCGGCCAGACCGACATTCTCCAGCACTTCCGTCACCATGTCGTCTACCTCTTTTTGGGTGATCCTGATCCAATGCCGCCGAAGCGGGAATTCGAGGTTCTTGCGGACCGTCATGGAATCATACAAGGCGTTGCTCTGGAAAAGAAAGCCTACCCGGGCCCGTACCCTGTCCAGTTCCTCGTGATCGAGCTCCGGGATATTTTGATCGAAGACCAGCAGCTTGCCGCTGTCCGGTTTCAACAACCCGATGATACATTTGATGAGCACCGATTTGCCCGCGCCGGATTTACCCATGACGACGACATTCTCCTCTTTACCCACGGTAAGACTGAATTCATCCAGCACGATGTTTGACCCGAAACGTTTGCAGAGATGTTCTATGACGATCACGTTTTCCATATTGTTAGTTTAATCCCATGACATCGGTGACCTGGACGACGATGAGATCGATAATAAAGATCAGGATGCTGCTCAACACCACTGCCGAATTGGCCGCCCGGCCCACGCCTTCGGTCCCTTTGCTCGACGTATAACCTTTATAGCAACCCACGACACCCACGGCGAAGCCAAAGAACCAGGTCTTGATAAAAGCCGGCAGGACATCGCCGAAGCTCAGGTTGTCCAGTATCTGGCGGAAGAACAAGTGAAGACTGGTAACACCTTTTATATTGACGCCGATAAAGGCCCCTCCCAACGAAATGGCATCGCCTACCAGCACAAGGATCGGCAGCATCAGAGTGGAGGCCGCCACACGGGTGACAACGAGGTATTTAAAGGGGTTGGTGCCGCTGACCTCCATGGCGTCGATCTGTTCGGTGACCTTCATCGACCCGAGCTCGGCACCTACGCTGCTGGCGATCTTGCCGGCGAAGATCAGCGCGGTGATCACAGGACCGATCTCGCGGACAATGGCGATGCCCACCATCACGGGCAGCTGCGAAGCCACACCATAATTCACCAGCGCGGGCCGCAGCTGCATGGTGAGCACCAGGCCCATGATGAAACCCGTGAGAGCGACGAGCCCCAGCGAACTATACCCGATGATATAACATTGACGGATAAGCTCGGCGAGTTCCAGCCGTGGTTTGACGCCCTGGCTGAAATAATGTCCCGCAAACCGGGTGATGAGGCCGGTGTCTTCGAGGAAGCGCCGGAACTTGGTTGGTAGGAGCATAGGATGCCAATTTTCCAGGCTAAACTAGAGCACGGATAGGGAATGTTCTGTGATCAGCATCATCCGCGATGGTGACGATGCTCATGCACGCGCTACACGGGCTGCCCTACATTCGCGAAAAAGAACCATGGAAACCGCTTTGTTATACCGGTATAACCAGCCCATCCCGCGTTATACCAGCTATCCCACCGTACCTTTTTGGAAGGATGCGCCGGATATCGCCCGATGGAAAGATAATTTTACGTTGCGCTTTGCCGAAACCAACGAGAAACAGGGGATCAGCCTTTATATCCACCTGCCGTTTTGCGAATCGCTTTGTACCTATTGCGGCTGTAACAAAAAGATCACCACGAACCACAAGGTAGAAGAAGAGTATCTACAGGTTGTGCTAAAAGAATGGAGCATGTACCGGGAGATCATGGGAGAACTCCCCGTGATCCGGGAACTTCATCTCGGCGGCGGTACCCCCACCTTCTTCTCGCCCACGAATTTGCGGCGGCTGATCACCGCTATCCTGGCCCGTGCGACCGTACATCCCGACCACGCCTTCAGCCTGGAGGGGCATCCGAACAATACGACAAGGGAGCACCTCGAAGCCTTGTATGATCTGGGTTTCCGGCGCATCAGTTACGGGGTGCAGGACCTCAACCCGGAGGTGCAGCAGGCCATCGGGCGGATCCAGTCCTTCGAAAAGCTTAAAACGGCCACGGAGGAGGCGCGCATTGCCGGTTTTACCGCCGTGAATTTCGATCTCATCTATGGCCTGCCGCTTCAAACACCGGAGCGGTTGAGCCAAACTATCCGGAAGTCGGTAAGCCTGCGGCCCGACCGCATTGCCTTTTATAGCTATGCCCATACGCCCTGGATCAATTGCTCGCAGCGGCTCATCGACATGGCGCAGCTGCCATCGGTGGAAGAAAAGCTATACCTGCATCAGTTGGGTAAGGTGTTGCTGGGCGAAGCCGGCTATGCCAATATCGGGATGGATCATTTCGCACTGCCGCACGATGAACTGTACATCGCCTGGGAACACCAGCGTTTGCATCGTAATTTCATGGGCTATACAACCCAGAACAGCGGCATGTTGCTGGGGCTTGGCGTGTCCGCCATCAGCGATACAGGAACGGCGTATGCGCAGAACGAAAAGAAGCTGGGCGACTATTACCGGGCTATCCGGGAAGATAGGCTCGCGATCTCGCGAAGTTGCTACCTTTCTGTGGAGGACCTGGTCTTTCGCCGCCATATCCTCGATATCGCCTGCAAAGGTTATACGACATTCGAGCCGGCTTATACGGCGGCCTATGCCGAATGGACGATCCCGAGGTTGCGGGATCTGCAAAGAGATGGACTGGTACTCCTCGACGATTACGGCATAGCCCTTACCGAAGCCGGCAGGCCTTTCCTTCGGCATGCCTGCAAGGCATTCGACCTCCGGCTTCTACGCGATGAGAAGGTCCGCGAGGGCATATCCCTCTGCGGCCCCGCGGAAACGACGAAGCCATTGTTCAGCAATGCGATCTGATCGCCCGCGCGGCGGGACGCCGTGGGGCCAAAACAGAAGGCCGGCTTGGAAAAGCCGGCCTTCTCATGTGCGCCCGGCACGGGCGTAGACTTAGAGGTGAAAGTCCTCTACGGGCCCTGATAGTGGGAACCGTTAGCTTAAGGCAAGGGTGTCCACTGTGAAGTGGAATCTGAAGGAAGCCTGCGGCAAAATCCCGGTCCG
>JAICXX010000160.1 GCA_025934485.1 Chitinophagaceae bacterium | reverse complement strand
TACCAACAGCCTTAGCCGGAACTTCATCAATAGCATCTTCGAAGATTCCCGCGGTCTGATCTGGATCGGGACTGCCTGGGGGTTGGACTGCTTCAATAGAAACACCGGACGCTTCACCAATTATTTTTCGCGGGATGGGCTGGGCGGCGATATCGCCTTTGGCATACAGCAAGATACCAGGGGTAACATCTGGGTCGGTACGGAAAATGGATTGTCCGAATTCCACCCCGTGACCGGGAAGTTTACCAATTATACCCAGGCGGATGGGGTGCAGCCGGGGGAATTCAAACGGGGCGCGGCACTAAGGACACGATCGGGCCAGCTCTATTTCGGTGGCAGCAATGGTTTCAACGTCTTCAACCCGGACAGCATACGGATACGCGCATTCGATCCGCCGCTGGTGATAACGGGATTCGAGATCTTCAACCAGGAAGTGCCGGTAGCGACGGCGGAACTCGCTTCCCCCCTGAACAAAACGATCTCGGCGACGCGGGCCATAACACTCTCGTATAAAAGCTCCGTGCTGTCCTTCGAATTCGCTTCGCTCAACTACACCGTGCCCGGAAAGAAACAATATAGTTATATGCTCGAGGGTTTCGATACGAAATGGAACGATATCGGCATCCGAAGGACGGCTACCTATACCAATCTGGACCCCGGCAGCTACGTCTTCAACGTGCGGGGACTCAATAACGACGGGAAATGGTCCGAAGTCCCGGCCAGCATCCGGCTTACCATAACGCCGCCTTTTTGGCTGACGTGGTGGTTTCGATTGGGCGTTATTGTTATTATAGCGGGGAGCGTCATCGCCTTTTATAAAATACGCGTGCGGCTGCTTCAGACTCAGAAAAAGAAGCTGGAACACCAGGTGGCAGTCTTGTTGGACAAGGCCGTCGCACAGGGTAAGTATGAGATCGCGTCGGATGTGATGCACGACATCGGCAATACGGTGGTCGGCTTCGAATCCTATCTGACAAGGATCCGGCGTTTACAGGAGCAGGACAGCACCGAGAACTTGAAGCGGCTGGCCGATTATGCCGCGTCGATCCGGCCCGAGCTCGAGAACTGTCTCGGCGAGGCTAAGGCGGGCGCCATGGTCATGATGCTTGCGGGGCTGGCGCAATCCCGCGACAACAACCGGCAGGAGATCAATCTCGCCATCAACGAGCTCATGGGGATCATCGCCCAGATACAGGCTATCCTCGATATTCAACGGCAGTACATCACCGGTGGGGAATCCGCCGAAAGGAAGCCGGTGGATCTGAAAGACGTCATCCGCGACAGCACGACCATGCTTGCCGGCACCGCCGACAGACAGTCGATTTCCGTTGGCGTCGAGATACCAAAAGATCTTCCGGCCATCAAGGGTGACAGAACCCGGCTGATGCAGGTTGTGCTCAATGTGCTTAAGAATAGTATCGATTCGTTTCCGGGGGCCGGTGCGGCTGCGGGTTCGGGCGCCGGATCCTCTGCGGAGAAGAATATCTCTATAAAAGCCGGCGTAGAAGGAGAATGGTTGATCGTGTGGGTCAGTGACAGTGGCGGCGGTTTTCCGGCAACCGTCGGCTCCCGGCTCTTTCAACGTGGGTTCACGACAAAACAGCATTCGGCCGGGACCGGGTTATACAACAGCAGGGTGATCATGGAGAGCCATGGTGGTTGTATCGATCTCACCAGCGACGGACCGGGGAGGGGCGCTGTGGCCCGGATTGCGTTTAAGGTGAGGGCGTGATGACGCCTCCGGCTGCGAAGTAAAAGCTGGGCGGGTCAGCGGCGGCCCTTTTTCTTTTCGCGGTACTCGGTGGGCGTGAGGTTGAATTTGGATTTGAAGACGGTGGAGAAATAGGCTTGCGACGAATAGCCGACCTTGAACGCCACATCGGCGATGGTGAGCTGCGGATCGGCGAGAAGGTACTTCGCCTTTTGGAGCCGGACGGTAGAGATATAGTCGTTCACGTTATAACCGATCAGGGCTTTCACTTTGCGGTAAAGCTGCACCCGCGAGATGCCGATCTCGCGGCAAATATCCTCGACGCTGAAATCCTCGTTGGGGATATTGTTTTCCACGATCGCGATGAACTCGTTGATGAACTTTCGCGTCACCTTGGTCGAAGCATTCGTGCGCGATTCGGTGGGCAGCTCGGAGGTGTAATGTTCGCGGAGGACGGAGCGATTGTTGAGCAGGTTCTTTATCGTTTCTTCGAGATATTCGAGATTGAAGGGTTTCACGATGAAGGCATCTGCCTTGAGCTTGATCCCTTTTATTTGATCCTCCATGGCACCTTTGGCGGTCAGGAGGATGATGGGGATATGGCTGGTGCGGAGATCCTGCTTGAGGACTTCCATGAGGTGGAGACCGTCGTCGCCGGGGAGGATGATGTCCGAGATGATGAGATCGGGGACCAGGTCGTAGGCCATCGCGATCCCCCGGACGGCATCGGCGGCCTCGTGCATCTCGTATTGGCAGCCGAGACGCTTTTTCAGGAAACCCCGCAGATCGTCGTTGTCCTCGATGATCAACACCGAATAATCTTTATGGGAGTTGACGACGGCTTCGTCCTGGAACGAGATGGGCTGGATGTCGGAGGTATAGACCTTGATATCTTCGTAGGTGGGAATGAAGGACGGTTTCCCGGCGGCGGTCTCGGCGATTCCGGGGATTTCGGAGTTCGCGGCGGGCTCGTCTTCGCTGAGACGTGGCTGACCCAGGGGCAGACTCAGGGTAAACGTCGAACCCTTCCATTTCGCGCTTTCAACGGTGATGGACCCCTGGTGCAGATGGATCATCTCCTTTGCGAGCGACAAGCCGAGCCCCGTACCCTTGAAACCTTTTGTGTGACCCTGATAGAACAGCTCGAATGCATGATCCACCTCATCCGGCGTCATGCCCACCCCGGTATCCTGGATCATCACCAGGACCCGGCCTGCCGCGGCGTCTTTGTCGATGAGTACATTGATCGTCCCATTCTCGCTCGTGAACTTGAAGGCATTGGACAATAAATTGAACAACACCTTGTCGAGGATGTTCACGTCGAACCACACGCGGAGATCGCCCACCTTACTCGTAATATTAAAGGAGATCGACTTGCGATGCGCCACCTCCTGGAAGGCATTGGCAATTTCGAGGACAAACTCGGAAATAGGATTCTCGGAGATCACCAGCTTCATCTTGTTCAGCTCGATCTTGCGGAAGTCCATGAGCTGGTTGATCAGGCGGAGAAGCCTCAGGGCATTCTTTTGCACCAGCTCGAGATTATGACGGATGGTGAAATGCAACTTTGGCGACGCCAGCGAATCCTCCAGCGGGCCGAGGATCAGGGTGAGGGGTGTCCGCAGCTCGTGCGAGATATTGGTAAAGAAATTGAATTTGGCATCGGTGGCCTCATTGGCTTTGGCCGTCATCTCGATGAGCTGGTTGCGTTGGGTGAGGATCTCCTCGTTTTGACCGGCAAGCTGCCGGTTGATGATCCGGTTCTTTCGCAGCGCGAAAAATACGATGCTGCCCAGGACCAGGGCCGCGACCAGCGCGGTGATCGCGATATACAGGAGATTGCGCTGGTTATGATAGATGCGCCGCTGTTCCTGCAGGAGATTGTACTGTTTCTCGATGTCGCTCGTTTGGGCATTGAGCCTGTCCGTCTGCAGCTTCATGATCCGGACATTGGTGGAGTCGATGACGACGGTAGGCAGGATATTCTCCTTATGAAAGGGCTGTTTCTCCAGGATGTTGAAGGCGGTGGCGATGGCCTCTTCCCCGCCCGTGGGGGTGAGAAAGGTCGCCTGGAGGATCTTGTCGCCCACTAGCTGGATGCCGCCATCGGGTCCGGGGAGCCCGTCGATACCGAAGAACTTCACGGACTTTTCCATGCCCAGGCTCTTGTATACCTCATAGGCGCCTACGGCCATGGGATCGTTTTGTGCACACACGACATCGGTGGGGGACAGTTTTTCCTTGATCCCGAGAAAGGCGGCCGTGGACTTGTCCTGTAGCCAGGCGCCATAGAGCCGCTGTTTGATCCGCATATGGGGATAACGGGCGATGCTTTCTTCGAAACCCCGCTGCCGGTCGCTGGTGGGCGTGGAACCCTGCAGACCCATGACCTCGATAATACTCGCGCTGTCGTGTAGGACGTGTGCTACATATTCGCCGGCCTGTTTCCCCAGTTCATAATTATTAATGCCGATAAAAGCGGTGTAGAGATCGGAATTTGTCTTTCGGTCGATCACGACCACGGGGATGCCGCGGTTATAGGCTTCTTTGACTACTGATGTCAGCGGCGCCGCTTCGTTTGGGGAGACGAGGAGGATATCGATATTGTCGTTGAGCAGCTCCTTGATCTGCTTGACCTGTAGCTCGCTATTGTCGTTGGCGCTGCGATAGATCAGCTCGGTTCCGGGGTGCAGGGAGAGCTCGCGTTGCATGCCTTCCCGGGTGGCCCGTTTCCAGTTCTCGGTGCCGGTACATTGGGCGAAGCCGATGCGGAATTTTTGTTCCCTGTCCGAGCCTGAGCAGGCGGTAAGAAGGCAGAAGACCAATGAGGCGAAAGCAATTAGTATGGCGTTTTTTGGCGAAGCAATCATATGGGTAAAATTGAGCAGGGTTCGAGAAAGCGTATTTCAATCCTGTATCATTCTTTTATAAAATCGCTCATTGTGTTAATCCGACACTGCATTATGGCTTGCGGTGGGTTGGAACAATACCTAAAAATCTTGTCGTAAATCCTAAAAGGCTCCGGTGACGTGGTTGTGCTTATTCAAAGTTAAACAATTAGAAGGCAATTGTTTATAGAAAAATGTTTTTAAAATACGATTTCCGACGAATTGGAGATGATTCTAGAAGCCATGGGTTGGGCCGGGGTCTATATTGCGACACACAACTGATTGCTATATGAAGAGCAGAAATGTCTTTGCCTGGTCCCTGGTGATTGCTTTGGGCGGTTTTCTTTTTGGTTTCGATACGGCGGTTATTTCCGGTGCGGAACAATCCATTCAACAATATTGGTCTTTAAATGCGCTTGAGCACGGGCTCACGGTATCGATTGCATTGATCGGTACGGTGATCGGGGCGCTTATGGGCGCGATTCCGGCAGATCGTTATGGCCGCCGGACGACATTATATGGTATCGCGGTGCTTTATCTCCTTTCTTCCCTGGGGACGGCTTTGGCGCCTTCCTGGGGTCTTTTCCTTCTTTTTAGGTTTCTCGGCGGCTTTGGGGTGGGGGCCTCTTCGGTCACTGCTCCTATATATATATCCGAGATCTCGCCTGCGGACCGGCGCGGGAAGCTGGTGGGACTCTTTCAGTTCAATGTGGTTTTTGGGATCGTGATCTCCTATCTGTCCAACTATCTCATCGGGCGGAGCGGCGAGCATTCCTGGCGGCTGATGCTGGGCATCCAGGCAGTGCCGTCGGCTTTGTTTCTGGTACTGCTCCGGCTGGTTCCGGAAAGCCCCCGTTGGCTCATTCTTAACCGTGGGAAGATCGACGAGGCCCGGCGCATCTTCGCGAAGATCGATCCGGCCAGGGCCGATGGGATTGTCGATGAGATCCGTTCCGTGCTGCAGGCGGAGAAGGCGTTGCCGCAGATGGATACCTTGTTCTCGCGGCGGTACCGGACGCCCGTGATGCTCGCGATGCTCTTCGCCATCTTCAACCAGGTCTCGGGCATCAACGCCATTATATATTATTCCCCGCGGATCTTTGAAATGACGGGTCTCGGGAAATCGTCGTCTTTGCTCTCGACCGCTGGGCTCGGCGCTATAAATTTTTTATTTACGCTGCTGGCCATGAATTGTATCGACCGCATCGGCAGACGGACGCTGATGTTCATCGGTTCCTGGGGGCTGATCGCTACGTTGGCGCTGGTGGCCTGGAGCTTTTATGGGGCGCATTTCAATGGGTGGGCTGTGCCGTTGTTCCTTTTCGTGTATATCGCCTTTTTTGCTTTTTCGCAAGGGGCCGTTATCTGGGTGTTTATCGCCGAGATCTTCCCCAACCAGGTGCGGGCCAAGGGACAGACCCTGGGCAGCACGACGCATTGGGTGATGGCGGCGGTGATCGCGTTCACCTTCCCTTACCTGGCGGAGAAGGCTGGTGGGGGGAATACGTTTGCTTTTTTCTGCATCATGATGTGTATACAGCTGGTGTTTGTATGGAAGCTGATGCCGGAGACCAAGGGGAAGTCGCTTGAACAAATTGAATATTCATTAGTACTATGACATCTTCAGCCAAAAATTATCCCGTGGTGTGTTTCGGCGAGATCCTTTGGGATATCCTGCCCGGCAATATGGTGCCTGGCGGGGCGCCGATGAATGTGGCCTATCATCTTCAGAAACTGGGGATGACGCCTGCGCTGATCACGCGGGTGGGGCTCGACAGTCACGGAAAGAAGTTGATCCAGCTCATGGAGCGCGAGGGTATCTCCACCGATTATTTCCAAATGGATTTTGAACTCGACACGGGCAAGGTGACGGCGACGCCGGGTGACGACACGGTGCATTACGACATCTGTAAACCGGTGGCCTGGGACAATATTCAATGGGACGATGGTTTTGTTTCGCTGGTGGGTAGCGCTGACTATTTTGTACATGGTACGCTCGGGATCCGCAGTGAGACCAGCCGGCGCGTGCTCTACCGGCTACTCGAAGAGGCGCATTTTCGGGTGCTCGATATCAATCTGCGTCCCCCGCATTACGAGCGGGCCGTGCTGGAGCATCTGATGCGTGGCACGGCGCTCTTGAAACTCAATCTCGAAGAGCTCGAACTGCTCACCGGCTGGTTCTCCGGTTATAGGACGGAGGAGGATCGGATGGAAGCACTGCAAGCCCGGTTCCATATCCCCACCATTGTGGTCACACGAGGGAGTCAGGGGGCAGTGTTGCTGCGCGATGGAAACTTCTATACGCATCCCGGCTTTCGGGTGGAGGTAGCCGATACCGTGGGTAGTGGGGATGCCTTTCTCGCCGGGTTGCTCTTCAGGCTTGCGGCGGGTACCGATCCGCCGGCGGCATTGGAATTCGCGAGTGCTATGGGGGCGCTGGTCGCGAGTCAGCATGGGCCCACCCCGGCTTACCGGAGCGAGGATATTCAGAGAATCATGAAACAATAAATAATCTATTATGAGAAAATTACAGATTGTATTGCCATTGCTGCTGTTGTCCCTGATCGGACTGGGTCAGCAGAAGCTAATCACCGGAAAAGTCATCGACAAGGTAAGCAACCAGCCTTTGCCGGGAGTCACGGTGGAGAATCATAAGAAAACGGTCACCACCGATGCCGCGGGCGCTTTTTCAATCGAGGCTGCGCCGGGGGACGTCCTGTTCTTTTCTTTTGTGGGCATGAACCCGCAAAAGATCAGGATCACGGCCGAGACTTCGAATTTGGTGCTGGTGCTTGAAGAAGGCAGCGCCGACCTGAACACGGTGGTGGTTACCGGTTATAAATCGGAAAAGAAGGCCGATCTCACCGGTGCGGTATCGGTGGTCAACCTGGCGAATGTGAAGAACAATCCGGTCGCCAGTCCGATGTTGGCGTTGCAAGGCCAGGTGCCCGGCCTCTATATCTCGGGCGATGGCTCGCCAACGGGAGCTAACGGGGGCGCGCCGACGATCATCATCCGCGGTGTCAACAACCTCAATGGAACCGGCAACGTGAACCCGCCATTGTATGTAATCGATGGGGTTCCCACTAACCGCTATGAAGACTTTGCAAACCTCAACACGAACTCGATCGCTTCGATCCAGGTGCTCAAAGATGCTTCGGCGGCCTCTATTTATGGATCGCGGGCGGCCAGCGGCGTCATCATCGTGACTACCAAGGACGGCAGCAACAACGGCGATAAGGTCCGGGTTCAATTCAGCTCGAGCCTGACGACACAAACCGAAAGACCCTGGCAGGAGCCCGTACTGAGCTCCACGCAACGTGGCCAGGCCTTGTGGCAGGCGGCGGTGAATGATCACAATGTCGACAATGTGACCGATCCGAATTTGATCTCGACCAATCAGATCTATACCTACAACTGGAATAACAACTATGCCAATCCGACGTTGACCAGCGTGAATATCGCCCCGTTCGTGGGTGGCGACAAGCTCGAGCCGGCGGCGAATACGAACTGGCAGAATGCCCTCTACCGGACTGCGATGGTCACGTCCAACGACATTGCGATCTCGGCGGGTAACGCCCAGCGGGGGCTGCTGATGGATTTTGGCTATTACAATAACAATGGGCTGATGCAGTTTACCAAATATCAACGGTACAACGCGCGGATAAATACGCATGCGAGCTTCTTTAATAATAAGGTGAAGGTGGGAGAGAACTTTCAGTTATCGCGGACCTCGCAGGTGAACTCTACGAACGATGTGGGCGGCGATGCGGTGGGTGATCTGGCGATCACGCTGGCGCCGACTATTCCGTTGTACAAGACGGATGGGACCTATGGCGGCCCGGAAGGCGCAGGTTATTCGGACCGTAATAACCCGGTGGACATGCAATATTTGAACCGGTGGAATACGACGAATTTGTTTTTGGCTACCGGGAATATCTTTTTGGAGGTCCAGCCGGTCAAGAACCTGGTTTACCGGACCTCGCTTGGCTTCGATTATTCGGATGGGATAGGGAAGCTGATCCATCAGACGGGCCAGGAAGGGCCGGTGTTTTCGATCAACAGCCTGGCTCTGCAGGAAACCAAGGAATTTACTTTCACCTGGACCAACACCTTAAGTTATAACCTGGTGTTTGGCCGCAGCCGGCTAAACCTGCTGGGGGGGCTCGAAGCGGTGAATGACAAATACAATACGTTCGGCGCCGCCAATACCAATTTTGCCGTGCAGGATGTGAATTATTTTGTGTTGACCGCGGGTTCGGGTTCGCAGACGGACAATGGTTATGGCACGGGGTATAAATTGCTGTCACAGTTCGGCAAGGCCTTTTATAGCTATGCCGACAAGTATCTCGCGTCAGTAACCGTCAGACGGGATGGATCTTCAAGGTTTGGTTCGAACAATCCTTATGGTGTCTTCCCCGCCTTTACGGTGGGCTGGCGCATCAACAATGAGGACTTTTTCCAGACCGCCGCTGCTAAGGCCAGCATCTCGGACCTGAAGCTGCGGGCGGGTGTGGGGACGGTGGGTAATCAAACCTTTCAGGGATCGAATATTGCTTTGAGCAATGCGGCGGCGTTGTCGCTTTTTGCCGCCAATTATGGCACGGCTAACCCTAACTATTCCCAATGGCTCAATACCGGTACCGCCTATGATCTCAACGGCGTCAATACGGGTACACTACCTTCCGGTTTCGTGCAAACGCAGCTGGGTAACCCTAACCTGAAATGGGAGCAGACCACGGAAACGAATATCGGGCTGGACTTCGGGTTTTTGGATCAGGCATTGACCGGCTCATTCGACTGGTTCACCCGGAATACTTCGAATATCCTGATCCAGCCGCCGATACCCGGCGCCGTGGGGGAAGGCCAACTGCAATGGGTAAACGGCGCTTCAAAAAACACCAAAGGTTGGGAGGCGATCCTGGGCTATCACAACAAGACGTCCTTTGGGCTGGGGTATTCGGTGACCGTGAATGCGGATCATTGGGCGGACAAGATCACGGCGTTGCCTGAGGATGTTCGGGCTGCCTATCCGGGCGATGTGAATCACTCGATAGTAGGTCATTCGCAGTTTGCGATCTTTGGGTATCAGACAGATGGTATCTTCCAGAGCGCGGCGGATGTAAAGGCAGCGCCTTTTCAGCCCGGGGCCAGTGCGGGTCGTCTGCGTTATCGCGACCTCGATGGCAATGATACCGTGAATGTGCTGGATCAGACCTGGCTGGGTAATACGTTGCCAAAGGTTGAATATGGTATCCGGATCGAGCTGAACTATAAGAATTTTGACTTCGCCATTTTTGGGTCCGGCGTTGCGGGGCAGACGGGTTATGATCCCGTGAAGTATCTGAACTCGTTTATCAATACCCGGAATAACTTTGGGCCAGGCGTGCTCGGGGCTTGGACGCCGCAGAACCCGCATTCGAGTGTGCCTGCGTTGTCTATCTCCAATCTGAACTTCGAGGACCGGGCTTCCAATTATTATTATGTCAATACTTCGTATTTCAAGATCAGGGATCTTTCTGTGGGGTATAATCTACCTGCTGGGATCGCCCGGAGCGTTCATATGCAGGGGTTGCGGGTGTATGTGAGTGGTCAGAACCTGGTGGCATTTAAACACAAGGCTTTCCTCAGTAAGGACCCTGAACGGGCGAATTCCTTTGCGCTCTGGCCGAAACCTACTTCTTATACGTTTGGCCTGAATGCCAGCTTTTAACCCATTTAAATTTTTCGATTATGAACTACTATAAAATAACTTTTGCGGTGCTGCTTGTGGGTTTGTTTTTTGGCGACTGCAAGAAGTACCTGAACGAACAGCCGCAGGGCTACCTGGATGCCAGCGGGCTTACTTCGGCGACGAGCGTCGACGGGCTGGCGACGGCGGCCTATGCGGGGATTGCAAACGACTGGTGGGATGCGCCCATCACCAGTAACTGGGAGTGGGGAAGTGTCCGGAGTGATGACGCCTATAAGGGCGGCGGCGGTCTTTCCGACCAGGGCCAATTGAATGTATACGAACAGTTCTATCTGCTGAACTCTTCGAACAGCGGATCGGGTGATTTTGGTTTTCCCGGTGTGTGGATCAGGGCGTATGCGGCGATCTCGCGTTGCAACGTGGCGCTGCGTGCGTTGAAAAATATTACGGATGCGCAGTTGCCTACTCGTGAGTCGCGGATCGGCGAGATGCATTTCCTGCGCGGGCATATGTTCTTTTTGTTAAAGGTGTTGTTCAATCGCATCCCGTGGTTCGATGAGACGGCTACGGATGATCAGATCAAGGTGGTGCCTAATACGATGTCCAGCGACTCGCTTTGGATACACATCGAGCAGGACTTCAAGACGGCGCGGGACATGCTGCCGGCCACGCAGCCTGGAGAGCCCGGGCGGGCTACCCGGTATGCGGCGGAGGCTTATCTGGCCAAGGCTTATCTGTATCATGCCTATACGCAGGATGCCGGCTATACCGTTACCGGGATTAATTCGGCTTATATGGACTCGGTGGTGGCTTTGACCACGGATATTATTAACTCCGACCAGTACGCGTTGAATACGGATTTTGCTTATAATTTTTTGGATGGGCATGACAACGGTCCCGAGTCGATCTTCGCCATACAGTATTCGATCAACGATGGGACGCAGATAGGCGGGCGGCTGAGCATGTCGACTTCGCTGAATTACTTTGCGGGTGCGGCTCAATATGGGTGTTGCGCGTTTCATATCCCTTCGCAGAATCTCGTAAATGCGTTTGGGACCGACGCGAATGGGTTGCCCCGATTTACCTGGTTTAACAATACGACCCTGACGGATGACAGTCTGACTGCTACGGGGTCTTTTGTCGATCCGCGGATAGATCATACCGTAGGGATTGCGAATCATCCGTTCAAATACGATGCGGCGTTGCCGTATGAGCATAGCTGGGAGCGGGATAATGGGGACTATGGTGGGTTTGGGACGATGAAGGAGTTACAGCTTGCCACCTGTCCGTGCTTTAAGAAACTCGGGCCTTTCTATGGGACGTCGGTGAACATGGATGTGTTGCGGTATGACGATGTGCTCCTAATGGATGCCGAGGCTCAAATACAACTAGGGAACCCGTCCGCTGCCCTGCCGTTGATCAACCAGGTGCGGGCCCGGGCGGCCGCTATCTCGCCGTTGGTGAAAAAGCTGGATGGTACCTATCCTTCGAATTATAAGATCGATATTTACAAGCCGGGAGTCAATATTCCCACCTGGGATCAGGCGACGGCGTTTACCGCGTTGCAGTGGGAGCGGCGGATGGAATTTGCGATGGAAGGGGACCGGTTCTTCGATCTGGTTCGCTGGGGGATTGCGGCGCCGACGCTGAATGCTTTCTTTGCGGTGGAGAAGACGCGGCATGGGTTTTTGGCAAATGCTCAGTTTACGCATGGGGTGCATGAGTATTTCCCGATACCGCAGGAGCAGATTGTGTTTACAAATGGATTGTACAAACAAAACCCGGGGTATTAGTTATGAAATTCTTTTCTTTTTTGTTGGCCTTTGGGGTCGCCTGTGCTTCGGCACAGGCCCCCACGCCGACTCGCCGGCCTGCGCTGCCGCCGGAACTTACGCCGACTCCACAATGGCGGCCGGCGTTTCATTTTACGCCTGCTGCTAACTGGACAAACGATCCTAACGGCCCGCTTTGGTTGAACGGGCAGTGGCTGGTGTACAACCAGCAGAACCCTTTTGGGATCCACTGGGGGCATATGAGCTGGGGGCATGCTGTCTCTCCTGATCTCGTACATTGGAAACATTTGCCGGTGGCGATACCGGAGGTTGTTGCCGGGGGCGACACGACCTGGATCTTCAGCGGGTCGGCGGTTTGGGATGAGCATAACACCAGTGGGTTTTGTCTCGGCGGGGGTTGTATCGTGGCTATCTATACCGCCCATCAGCCGAATCTTCACAAGGAATCGCAGTATATCGCTTATAGCAATGATGGCGGCTTGAGTTTTACGAACTATTCGGGTAACCCGGTGATCGATTTGGAGAAACGCGATTTCCGCGACCCCAATGTATTCTGGCATGCGGCTTCGCGTGCGGACGCGGGTTCCGGTTCGGGTTCGGGTGCCGGTTCGGGGGAGTGGGTGATGGCGGTCTCGATGACCAGAGAGCATCAGATCCGGCTTTATGGGTCGGCGAATCTCCGCGAGTGGAAGGTGCTGAGCGATTTTGGGCCGGCGGGGTACACCGGTTCGGGCTGGGAGTGTCCTTCGTTGATGGAGCTGCCGGTGGAAGGCAAGCCGGGGATGACGAAATGGGTGATGATGAATTCCGTTGGCGGGGGGCCACGCGGCGTGTTCATGCAGTATTGGGTAGGGGATTTTGATGGGACGACTTTTCACAACGACAATCCTGCCGATACGGTGTTGCCGGTGGATTATGGCGACTGTTTCTATGCGGCTATTCCCTGGAATAATGCGCCTGATAATGCGAAGATCTTGGTGGGTTGGATGGTACCCGGTGCGCAGGCTACCTATCCATGGACGGGGCAGTTTTCTATTCCGCGTGATCTCTCGTTGCGCGAGACGCCTTTTGGATACCGGCTGATCCAGGAGCCTGCTGCTGTGGTGCTGAAGACTTTTGACCGGCTGCCGGCTTCTTCGCGGCGTGTGGTTGCTTCTTTGGCGGTGGGTGATGCACCGGTGGCTCTTTCGGGTCTTGGTGGCAATACGTGGATGTTGGATGCTATGCTTTCTGTCTCTGCCGGGGGCGTGGCTGGGTTCAAGATCGGCGAGGGCAGTGATGGGACGGGGACGGTGATTGGGTATGATGGTGCTTCGCTTTTTGTGGATCGCAGCCGGAGTGGAGCGGCGAAGATTCGGGCTGGGGCTGAGCGGCAGACGGTGGCGGTC
>JAICXX010000206.1 GCA_025934485.1 Chitinophagaceae bacterium | reverse complement strand
GACACTCCAGTTGCTGAAACGCGAAAGCAATCGCGCCGTTGAGCGAGCCTTGTCTTGCCTGTGCGATCTTTGTCTCGAGTTCCGTCGTCGGGTCCCTGGAATCGCCCATGCGGTCGAGGATGTCGATCATGTCCCTGATGACCTGTGTTTCCAATTCAGTTGGGAGAAATTCCATGCGCCACCAAGTTTAGATTTCCCGCAAAGTAAGACTTTTATCCGCGAAGGAAATAAACAATCGCAAAATCCTCTCCGATCAGGATGAATGCTTGGGCTCCCGCCCCTCATCGATACTACGCACCCTTTATATCGTTATTTTGATACAGGAATGCACAAGGGCTGCTATACAATTGGGATAAAAAAGGCGCGATTGAAGCGGTCCTGGCGAAATAAGACAAGGCGGAAGGAGCGGACGGGACTAGGGGGATTGGGTAAAGTGGGATCGGGGATAAGGGATTTTATTTAGAATGAGATACCAAGGATAGCTTATATATCACAGGATGGTATATGCGCTTTTGGCGACTTTTTAGCGAATAGGTAAATTCAATAAACCATTAACCTTATCAAACCATGGAAGAAGCAATTGCTTTCTTGAATAAGATCGCCGAAACAGAAGGACATCCGCTTACCCCTGCATGCCTTGCATACCTGAGAAAAACAATTAAGACGAAAGCTGTAAAAAAAGATGAACACCTGCTCATCGAAGGACAGGTGTGTGAAAATCTTTATTTTATAATGACCGGGCTGCTGAAGTGCTATTATATCCTACATGGCAAACAGGTGTGTGACTGGTTTTTTGGGGAAATGGAAACAGTGGTTGCGGTCGATAGCTTTTATGATCAGATTCCGACCAAGGATTTTATCCAGGCGCTGGAGGATTGCCTGTTGTTTTATATGACTTTCGACGAATTGAATTACCTATATAGAAACTTTGTAGAGTTCAACGCCGTTCGCGCAGTACTTACCTATAAGTACTTTCGGATCTGGCACCGGCAGGCCAGGAACATCCGCAGGTTGACATCCGAGGAGCGCTACCGCTTACTGATGGACACCCAGCCGGACCTAATCAATCGCGTGCCCGTACAAGACATGGCTTCCTACCTTGACATGTCCCGGGAGCACCTGAGCCGTATGCGCAGTCGAATCAACTAGGTGATTTTTGTTGCTTGGATATTTCATGTCTCCCCTAATGATGTGTTTTGCGCAGAATGGCTTGCGCAAAACACCTCCTATTCCTGCGCAATTTCACATTTTTTTATTGTTTTTTTGCGCAAACCCTGTCCATAATCCTCGTCACGAATATCCTCGTTTTCGACACAGCTATCATGGCATTCGGCACGGATTTCCCCGAATTTTACACAGGTATGTTTCCAGGAACGCGGTCAGTCTAAGGAAATACCCTCATAAAATTTATAATTTTTTAGAATTATTGAAGCAAGTTTCTTTCCTTCGTATTACTGATCGTGCTCCCCTAATCAATTCCTTTAACTACCTAAACCTGCTTCATGAGATACTTCTTGAATCATGTGCGCATTCCAACGCACTCTCCTCCTCGATTGACTATACTGCATCGTTTGGTTTCCCAAATATTTTTGTCATGATCCACGCCCGGTGATCCGGTAACGTTCATTCAAGCATTTATGGCTATGCCAAAATTTTCTGCCTTGTGCGGGGCGGCATTCTTATGCCTTGTCGTGAGCACCACTTACGCCCAGACGGCCGACTCTACGGCCGGGAAGCTGCTAAATTACCCTACGCGTTTCCTCGGCAAGCTGCAATCGAAGCTCTCCGGTCTCAACAGCCAACTGGCGAGCCAATCGCAGCATTATCTCGAGAAAATGGCCCGGCGTGAGGCAAAGCTGCAACAAAAGGTTATGGCTTCCGACTCGATAGGCGGTAAGCAGCTTTTCGCCGGCTCGGCGCAGCAATATGCCGCCCTGATCCAAAAGCTTAAAACCGACACGGGGAGCGCGGATCAGCAGCTGAGTGGTCAGTATCAGCCGTACACCGATTCACTGCGAGGCGAGCTGGCCTTTCTGAAAAAGAATCCGCAATTGTTGAGCACCACCGCCCCGGCAGCGCTTCAGGGGCCCATGAGCCAGCTACAAGCGATACAAGCCAGGCTACAGGTGACCACCGAAGCCAACGTATTTATCCAGGAGCGGCGGCAGCAGATCACGCAATACCTTTCCCAGCACAGCAGCTTGCAAGGGCTGGAATCAAAATATACTTCTGGCATCAACCAGGATGCATATTATTATTCACAGCAGATCAATCAATACCGGGCGATGCTCAACGACCCGGGAAAGTTGGGCCAGAAGGCGCTCTCGATGGTCAGCGGACTCCCAGCCTATCAGAATTTTATGAAAGCCAATGGCCAGCTCGCAGGGATGTTCAAACTACCTAACGCTGGCGGCAGCGGCAGCACTGCGCAGCCCTTGCCCGGATTACAGACGCATAGCCAGATCGCCTCGCAGGTGAAGAGCCAGGTAAGCTCAGGGGCCGCAGGTAGCTCAGGCAGCAGCGACGGCATGGGCCAGATCCAATCCAAGGTACAGGCGGCGCAGAGCCAGCTCGACAGTTACAAATCGAAGTTGAGCCAGCTGGGCGCCGGCGGCGCGCTGGCGGATGCTTCCGGTTTCCGGCCCAATGATCAAAAGACAAAGACCTTCTGGCACCGGCTCGAGTACGGCGTCAATTTCCAGACGACCACCAGCAGCTATTACTACCCGACAACTACCAATTTCGGCGCCTCGCTTGGATACCGGCTTGGGCATAATAATGTCGTCGGTATTGGCGCCAGCTACGCTATGGGGTGGGGGAGCAGCATTCAGCATGTGTCGATCACGGGCCAGGGCGTCGGCCTGCGTTCATTCCTGCAGATCGGCATCAAAAACGGTTTCTCGACGACTGGAGGCTTCGAATATAATTATACCACACAGTTCACGAATCTGCAACAGTTGCGGCGGATCGAAAATTGGACACGCAGTGGGCTTATAGGGTTTTCTAAGACTGTTTCGACGAGGAGCCGCGTCTTTAAGAAAACGCAGGTGCAGCTGCTGTGGGATTTTTTGAGTTATCAGCAGGTGCCGAAGACGGAGCCGTTGCTATTTAGAATAGGTTATAATTTTTAAAAGATTTTAGACATGAGGTTTAAAAGGCTTATATATCTCCTTTTTCTTCCGGTAACCATTTTTATCCACAGCCAAAGCCTTGCCCAAGGTTCGAATCAGCTGTTGGATCTTCCGACAGTAATTCCTCCTTCTCCAAATGCTGCTGCTCTTGGAAAATTTGGAGATATTCCTGTGGGAAACTATACCGGTATACCCTCGGTAAATATTCCCCTATATGAAATGAAAATGGGAAAATTCACCCTGCCCGTCACCCTGGATTACCATTATGGAGGACTGAAGGTCGAGGAACTATCCGGATGTATAGGTTTGGGGTGGGCATTGAATGCGGGCGGGGTGATCACTCGCAGTGTACATGGCAATCCTGATGAGTCGGGAACGGGTTATTGGCATTATAATGGTTGGTCGGACGATCTTATCGCTTCAACGGAGAGTAATACAGCGGGCGTCTGTGGCGGGCAATACGACCTTCAACCGGATATATTTTTTTATAATTTTGCAGGGCAGTCGGGTAAATTCCTCCTGGACTCGACATCACAGCATAACGCCAGGTTCATCCCTTTTTCTAATCTGCATGTGACACATGCACCTGATCTGAGCAGCTTTCAGGTCACTGACGCCAATGGTATAATTTATGTTTTTAATTCCATAGAGACCACCTCTAATGACGGTGGGACGTTGGTGTCCAATTTTATTTCTGCGTGGTTTCTAACTACTATTATCACACCCGCAGGCAATATTAATTTTTCCTATGCCCCTGAAAATACGGTGCAGACACAAATTTCGGAAGTAGACTATTTGAATATGTCGTATAATGGGGTGTGTGCACCGTATAATCCCGGTTACCAATCATCCACTTCGAGCTCGGAGATTAGCAGCCTCATTCTTACCAAGATTAGCTCTCCTTTTGAAACTATTACATTTAATACCGCGTCAAATCGGCAGGACATGCTGACGGCAAACAGCATCACGGGTTTGACGGTCTCGGACATAAATGGCCGCTCGGTGAAAAAGATTGCATTGACGCAGAGTTATTTCGGAAATCCGATCGAAACAGGCCAAAGCTATTTTCGATTGAAGCTGGACCGAGTGGATGATATCTCTGTGACCGATAGTACTCAAAAGAGGTCCTACGTGCTCCAGTATAATTCACCCACTCGAGTTCCTTCGGTAAGCTCATTTGCCAAGGACTATTGGGGATTTTATAATGGACAGGATCAAAACAAGACTGACCTGCCCTACATAGACCCTGCCTATATCAATCCTTATGTTGCTGGCCAGGCCAGTTTTTACGGAAACCGGCAGCCGGATTATACCAAAGCCCAAATCGGTGCCCTCCAGAGTATTCAATATCCCACCGGTGGGACCTCTCAATTCATATACGAAGGCAACGATTATAGCCGGTCGGGAGGGACCGTCACCGTACAATATAAGCAATTGAAAGAAACAGCAGTCGCCAGTGCGCGGGACTCAGGATCGATCCATGTATTCGCAGATACTGTCTACTTTTCAGTAAATGAAGACCAGCTAGGCGTTTTGACGGTAACTGGGAGATATTCCGGCGAGCCTCCGGAGGAGAACGGCCCCAGCCTGACTCTTAATCAAGTCAATGTTGATGGCAGCGCAACGAACGTCACGCAGCTATACATGGTCGATAATACCCAAACCGCCAATCCGATTTTACATGTCGGCAATTATCAACTGATAGCCAGCGTTGACGGGGCCGTACAATCCATGACAGCAAGACTGGATTATTACCAGCAGGATACGGCAGCCGCCGATTTGCCCAAGATACTGCCAACCGGCGGGATACGGATTAGGGAGATAGTCAATACTGACCCGGTATCGGGAAATGTAAACACAAAAGTTTATCGTTACCGCAACCCGGCGGATACGACACTCTCGTCAGGTGTATTGGCAAGTAGCTTTGTGAACCTGGATAGCAAATTCTCCTATAATGAAGGTTGCGGTTACTATGTCCGGGCTTCGTCGTCCGAGGGCTACCTCGGCGCAACCCAGGGCAGTCATATCGGCTATGGGGTCGTTACAGAGATCGATAGCGGGAATATTAATAATGGCAGGAAAGAATCATACTATTCTACACCAATAGATTTTCAAAATAGGCTGGCCACACAGCACGTTATTTGGGATCCAGCAGCAATGAGGACGCTTAGCCTGAGTATTCGCTACCAAACGGATTACGATGT
The DNA here is from genome assembly GCA_025934485.1 of Chitinophagaceae bacterium. Taxonomy (GTDB): domain Bacteria; phylum Bacteroidota; class Bacteroidia; order Chitinophagales; family Chitinophagaceae; genus Puia. Next base: position 4,937 of record JAICXX010000206.1, on the reverse strand, counting down.
ATTCAGAGGGTTTTTGCAGAAAGAGCTTGCATATAACGGAGCGGGTGTCTTATTACACTCTTCCGTTAATAACTACAACTATACCGATACCACCACAGTGCAATCTCCTAATTTTTACGCTGCAAAAGCTATTGCAGGATATGATAATCATATATGCATTTACACCTGCAATCAGTGTAGCGGAAGCGTTATAGATGGGGGTAGCAACGACTTGACTTGCCCCGATTATGTACTTCAAAACTTTACGGTGGCGGATTTTCAGGTCATCTGTCCGTGGATTTTCAAAACCAGTACTATTAACACTACCTATGATCAGAATGGACAAAACCCTGTTATCGATACGATCAACTATTATTATGATAATCCTTCGCATGGTCAAATAACAAGGATGTATCAGACTGATAGCAAAGGAGATTCTCTTAAAACGTATAGGATGTATGCCACGGAAAAGTCCCAAATCAGTGGCCTTGGCGTCCCCGCGAGCGCTGCGTTGGATTCCATGGTAAGTCGAAATATGGTCGCCCCGGTGATTGAGGAAGATCATTACAACAATGGCCAACTGGTAACCAGAGCCCGGACTGATTATGCAATCTGGGCGGGACCACGGCGGAATATTTCCCCGGCGGCAGTATGGTATCAGAATGGGAGCTATCCCATGGAGAATAGGCTCAATTTTCTTTCTTACGATTCGAATGAGAATGTCATACAGGTTGCTAAAGCCGATGACATGAACATATCCTATCTATGGGATTATAATTCGTTGTATCCGATAGCGCAAGTAAAAAATGCTGATAGCATGTCCATCGCTTATACAAGCTTCGAAGCTAATGGAACGGGCAACTGGTCGCTAAGCGGAGGAACGGTCGATAACACACAGGGAATTGCCGGAAGCAACTCCTACCAAAATGGAACTATAAGTAAATCCGGATTGGACCCCGCCACGACCTACATCGTGTCCTACTGGTCGCAAAACGGTGCCTATACTATTCCCGGTACGATCTCTGGTTATCCCAAGCAAGGCAAAACGGTCAGCTATCATACACCTGCCTGGACGCTTTATGTCCACAAGGTCACCGGGGAAAGTACGATCACTGTTAACGCCACCGGTCATATCGATGAATTGCGCCTCTACCCGGCTACCGCGCAAATGACCACCTATACCTACGACCCTCTGGTAGGTATGACGACAAGCATGGACGCCGGCAACCGGGCGACTTACTATGAATACGATGGGCTTGCCCGACTAAGCCGCGTGCGCGATCAGGACTATAATATCCTGAAGACGATCCAGTATGCCTATCAGGCTCCGGCCGGTTGCGGAAATGGCTGTCAGAGCGTCGCCATGCAAACCTTTGCCGGAACGAATACATTAGGTTACCCGGTGGGAGTGTTTGATGTCAACGGAGCACTACTTGGGAATGCATCCAACGCGTCCGCCTATGTCGGCTTATGGAACAATGACACTGCTGATGCCCGGGTGGGAGCACTCTCCCTGGGGCAGGACTCGATGCATTTCAATATCACCCTCAATGCCGGCCAGACCCTGCCGGCGAGCGTGACGGGGCTGCGATTCTATCAGGTGGATCTGGCCTGGAATCAGATCGATGCCGTACGACAGTACAACGGCGCTTATATCGATTTCGGAGATGGTACCGGGATCAGAATGCCTGCCAGTGAAAGCGATACGCCTGCCGTTCATCCCCCCAACACGGTCTACATGGAGGATTTTGATTACCTGGTATTTAACGAGCCTTATTATTATTTTATCCACAATTATCCGAATACAAGTTTAAAGACGATCACGTGCTATCACAATGACGCCGTGGAGAACTCGATGTTCGATAATGAACTTGCACCCGCTTCAAGCCTGATCAGGCTACGCAATCTTCGGGGTAATCTACCTGCACATAGTGATGCCATTGGCGGCTCTTGTTATCAAGATGGCAGTATGACCAATCTACAGGGAATCCTGAATTGGAACCAGATCACCACTATTCAATCTTTCGTTTTGAACAATGGAGATGGAACTTATCCTGTTAAACCTGTAAGCTATCCGCAGGATTTTCTGGCGGGTGACAAAGGATTGAATTCTATCGAAACATTCTGGAGTGCCTGGCCTCCGAATCATAGGTATGGGAACGGAGATACCAGCTTTAGACTAAGCCGGCTGAGATCCGATTGGAACACTTATTTCACGAGTCTATGGCGCATATGGATTCAAGAACGAGATTGGAAAAGAGAAGATCTTTCGAAATTGACGCACCTGAGCTCTTTCGCCTTGACCGCTTCTGATACGGATGGGGGTACAGAACCAGGAGGGCCCTACACTCCGCTGGATAGCACGGAGATCGACAATGTTTTGATACAGATTGCCAATGGAGCTGGACAAACCGTGTCTAATGGCGCCATTGCGATTGCGACTGGTGGCAGTGGCCGAACCACGGCCAGCAATTCCGCAGTTAATTTCCTGATCAGTAAGGGGTGGACCATCATTATCGACCAGGTTACCCAGGTGACTCAATAACTAAAAGCGATAAAACAAAAATATGGCACGAGGCCAAGCCGACTGCATGATTCCCTTGAAAAATAATTTAATCATCATGAAAAGACTGTTATCACTCTTACTGCTGCTCGCTTTTTTGGGCATGCACCAATCCATGGCTCAGATTGCCAGCTTTAGTTTTGCTGGACCCAGCACAGTGAGCGGCTGGACGAATGTATCGGGAGATCCGGCTCTGGGTGTGCAGACGGCGACGACGGCGGGGGTTACGCTGAGCTCGGTAGCGACCGCGAACTGGTCGCCTAACAGCGGCGGCAATTGCGTTTATAACTCGGGTGCGCTATCGAGCGCCAGCTATTTTCCGTTTGCAGTGATGAATGGTAGCTGGATCCAATACAATGGCACCGGTTATAACCTCGCACTATACAATGCTGCGGTACCCCAGATCGAACTGACAGGGCTTAAGCCCGACAGCACGTATATTCTGCGGATGAGTGGAACGAATAAGTGGTTTTCTGGCAATACGCAGTATACCGTAGCCGGCCTTACCGTTTACGGTAGTCAGCAACTGAACACCTACAACAATACTACCCAGGGGGTGACCTTTGCAAATGTAAAGCCGGATGCCAGCGGGATGATCCGGGTTTATGTGAATGCTACTGCTGGAAATTCCTTCGCCTGGATCTGCGGGCTACAGATCTTCTCCGGCTCGGCCACCAATGTCGGGATCCCCGTAGTTGCGCTGACAGCGCCCGTCAATGGCACCACCCAATCCGAAGGCGGCAATTTCATCATCACGGCTATAGCATCGGAGAATGGCGGGACCATTGCCAAGGTGGAATTCTATGCCGATACAACGAAGATCGGCGAGGCGGACGCCGCTCCTTATACGATGACCTGGGTAGATCCTGATCCCGGCAGCTACGTAATCTCGGCTAAGGCGACGGACGCCGTGGGTACCATCGCCACGGCTACTGCTAACGTAGGGGTACAGTCGTTGAACTATTTCTGGTCCACCACGGGTAATATCGCCACGGGCGGCGACACCAGCTTTGTGGGTACGGTGGACAGCAACCGGCTGGCGTTCCGCACGAAGAATATCGAGCGGATGAGTATCCTGCCCACGGGTAACATTGGCATAGGGACGATCACGCCGACGGCACAGTTCCACACGACGGGATCTGTTCGACTCGCCGGAATTACCGCCGACAGCACCAAGACCCGGGTACTGGTCAGCGACACCAGCGGTAATCTGTACTACCGCAACGCATCCGGGCTAAGCGCCTGGCAATATGCCAATGGGACCGTGTTTGATTCGGCGGACAATATCGCCATCGGCACGAGCAACCCCCAAGGCTACAAGTTGGCGGTGAACGGGACGGCCATCTTCACCAAGGCCAAGGTCAAAAGCGCCGGTACCTGGCCGGATTATGTGTTCTTAGCGAATTACCAGTTGCCCGATCTCAAGGAGTTGGAGCAATACCTTCAGACCCACCATCATCTGCCGGATATTCCGGATCAGGCTGCCGTACAAAAGGACGGCATCGACCTCTCCGAGCATGCGGCGGCTTTGCTGAAGAAGGTGGAAGAGCTGACGCTGTACACGATCCAGCAGGATAAACAGTTGACCGAACAGAGTAAGCAGCTGACGGAGCAAAATGCACGGCTGGAAGCCCAGCAAAAAGAGATCGATGAGCTAAAATCGCTGATCAAGGATAAAAAGAACTAACCCATAACCCAGTAGTCTATGCGCTACAAGCTGATGAAATACAGGCTGGCGACGGTATTGTCCGGGCTGATCCTTGCGGGGTCTGCCATTGCACAAAGCCAGCCTTCGAATAAGCCGGGCACTTCAACCCAGGTGAACGGCCCATCTCAGACGGTCGCCACGACACCCGGTAGTTATATCGTCAACGGCCAGAGCCCGGTGATCAATTATGTTCGCGAGCGGGACGGCATGGGCCGGATCACCGATACGGTACAGTTTGCCGCTGCAGGCTACGGCGATGTGCAGGAGACGACAAATTATTTTGATGGCTTGGGACGGCCCTTACAGACGGTGCAGCGCCAGCATTCACCCGGCAACAACCCGGTGGATATGGTCGCACCGGTGGTGTATGATCAGTTTGGCCGGGAGGTGTACAAATATCTTCCTTATGCAGCCGGGAGCGGCAATACAACCGATGGCCAGTTCAAGCAGGACCCGTTCACGGATCAGCAGAACTTCTATCAGAATGTCTATCCGAGCCAACAGCCGGCTTACTCTGGCGAACAGGTCTATTATGGGCAAACCAATTACGAATCCTCGCCGCTGAACCGGGTGCTGCAAACCATGGCGCCCGGCAACAGCTGGGCGGGCAGCGGCAACGGCGTTTCGCAGCAATACCTGGTGAATACCACCGCCGATAGCGTGGTCATTTGGAATGTTGGCAACGAT
>JAICXX010000329.1 GCA_025934485.1 Chitinophagaceae bacterium | reverse complement strand
TTCCGCAATAACGCCTGGTTTTTCTCCGTCTTGCGTAATGAAGTTATGTGAATGAGGTGTTTGCCGGTTACAAGGCAAACCGCTGTCAATGATTAAAACATTTCTTAATGCTCGTCCCAAAGCCATTGCTGCCGAAAGTCCCGCATAGCTTCCGCCAACTATGATTACGTCAAAATTTTTGTTATCCATCATTTCGTTAAAATTTGAATATGTTATTAATGGAATTTTCAACCACATCACTTGGCACTTGCCAGCTTTCGATTTTAATGAGCCATATCATTTAAATGAACAATGTTCAATCTGAAAACAAAAAAATTACAGCTTATTTATGATATTTAAAAACTCATCGTACGCATCTCTTACAATGTTTTCGGGGTTTTTAATATTCACGTTTTTCGTACGGGAACCTATTTCCAGGCTGCACATGCCATGCACACAACCCCATATCAGAAAAGACAACGGTTCCAGTGTATGCCCCTTAAAATGCCCGGCATCCATGCACTGTTTTACCGTAGTCTTTAGCAAATCAAAGCTTGCTTTCCCTTCATCCCACTCATCTTTTTGGATTGTTTCCAGGAACTCCATAGGTGCTTTAAGAATAAATATCAGATCGTACATTTCCGGGTTATCCAGGCCATAATTGATATACACTTTGCCCATTGCCTTTAGCCGCTCCATCGGGTCTTTTACGTTAAATAGTACTTTCAGCTGGCCCCGGAGGTCAGTGAAGTACTGTGTGTGCAGCGCATGGAGTATTTCATTCTTATCCCTGAAATAAACATATACTGTACCGATGCTATAGTCTATGGAATCAGCGATATTTCTGATAGTTGTTTGTCCGATGCCTTTTTCTACAAACAACTTATGGGCAGCTTTTAAAATAAGCGTCTTCAGTTCTTCCTTCTCTCTTGCTTTCCTTTCTGTACTGCTCATAAAATCAATTTCAACACAAAAAGAATGAACATTGTTCACTTTTCAAAGTAAATTTTATTTTTTGTTCCTGTGGCCGATCGCCGAAGGCCAATCATTAGCCCGGCGCCAGGCGGTTGAACTTTAATCGGTACGAAGAATCTTCACGGGGTTCGAGATCGCGGCACGCACCGCCTGGAAGGATACTGTTCCCGCTGCGATGAAGAGGCTGAGCATGCCGGTGAAGGCGAAGATCCACCAGCTGAGGTCGATGTGGTAGGGAATATCTTCGAGCCATTGTTTCATAAACCACCAGGCCACGGGCGAGGCGATGACGAAGGCGATAAAGACCAGAATGATAAAATCCCTGGAAAGCATGGCGGTGAGACGCATGATAGAGGCGCCAAGGACCTTGCGTACGCCGATCTCGCGGAGACGGGATTCGGCCATATAGGCGGAGAGACCGAAGAGACCGAGACAGGAGATGAAGATGGCCATGCCGGCGAAAAGGGCGGCGAGAGCGCCGAAGTGTTCCTCGTCTTTGATCTTCAGGATATCGTATTTATCGCCGGAGAAATATTCGAAGGGATAGTTGGGGTTGTATTTTTTGAGGATGGCCTCGATGTTCTTGAGATTCGTGGCGGTGCTCTGTTGCTGGTTGAGCCGGAAAGAGATCGTACTCAATGGGAAGTGCGGGCCCTGGACGAGGATCGGGACGATATCGTTGAACCGCGAGCCGGTAACGTAGTCGCTGATCACGCCTACAACATGCCAGGTAGTGCTGTCGCCGGTGTTGCGAAGGATCTGACCGATGGGGTTGGTGAGGCCCATGCGTTGCACGGCAGTTTGGGTGAGAAGGACGGCGGTGGAATCGGTGGGATATTGTTCGATGTCGATATCCCGGCCGGCGAGTACGCGGAGACCCATGGTAGTCGTAAAATGGCGATCGGTTCGGTTGACGTCAAAGTACAGGGACTTGTCCGGGTCTTCACCGGCCCAACGGTAGTTGTTGTCCCAGGTCCAGATCTCGCTGATGGGGGCGTTGGTGCGGGTGATGTCGGTGACGGTGCCGGTGCTGAACAGCTCGCGGCGGATCAGGGGGTAGTTCTTTGCCATATCCCCTTTGATATAGACGAAACCTAGATTTTCCTGGTTATAGCCGGAGTCGCGATTCCACACATAGCTGAATTCGCGGTACATCACGATGGTGCAGATGATAAACGTGATCGCGAAACTAAACTGGAAGATAACGAGCACGCGACGCGGTGTCACCAGGGCGTGGATGGTCTTGAAATGACCGCGGAGAATATTCACGGGGCGGAAAGCGGAAAGATAAAAGGCGGGATAGCTACCGGCAAGGAGGCCCGTAAACAGGAGGAAGCCGCCACCCGCGAGCCAGAACCAGGGGTCGTCGTAGGGAATAGAAAGGTTGGTTTCCACGAGCCCGCAGAACCAGGGCAGGGCAACGACTACAATTGCCAGCGCCACAAGGCCGGCCAGGACGGCGATCAGCACGGATTCGCCGAGGAAACGGCCGATGAGCGAGCCTCTACCCGCTCCTACTACCTTGCGGATGCCGACCTCGCGGGCGCGGCGGATGCTGCGGGCGGTGCTCAGGTTCATATAATTGATGCAAGCGATCAGCAGGATGAAAGCTGCAATGAAGCCTAGCATCCGGACGAAATTGATCTCACCACCGGAAAGTTTTCCGTCTTCGAAATTGGAATGGAGCCGCCATTTGCGCATGGGATGAAGGAATACTTCCGAATTGACCTCCGGATCATTGGCATGGATGATCATCCGCATGCTTTTGTCCGCCATCTCTTCCGTCACGCCGGGGTGCAGCAGCACGTAAGTCTGGGCATTATTTATCTTCCAGTTATGGACATCCCAGTGAACTTCGCGCATATACGACCACGGAAGCAGGTATTCGAAGGAGAACCGCGTATTGGGTGGAAGATCCTTCATGACCGCCGTCACCACGAAATTGGGGGTGCTATCGACTTTGACGGTACGGCCGATGGGGTCTTCGTTGCCAAAGAGCTTCTTCGCCAGCTTTTCGGTGAGGATCATGCTGCGTGGCCCTTTGAGCGCGGTCGCCGGATCGCCTTTAAGCAAGGGAAAGCTAAACAGCTGGAAAAAGCCCGGATCCGTCGTGCAGCCCTGTGTCTGGATATGTCTATCGCCCACGGAGAAGATAAAGGCGCCTACCCAGCTCATGCGGACGGCGGTATCTACTTCGTGGTGATAGGCCGTCGCGATCACCGGGGCGAGAACCGCCGGGGTGGCGCCATTCACACCTATGTGACCATCGTGGGGGTTGCGGGTGAGGATCTGGTAGACGCGGTCACGGTTCTTGTGGAACTGGTCGCAGGTGAGCTCGTTGCGGATCCAGAGAAGCAGTACGATGGCGCTGGCCAGGCCGATGGAAAGGCCGGAGATATTGATCGCGGAGAAGCCTTTGTTGCGGTAGAGCGTGCGGCGGGCGATCTTGAAATAGTTCAGGAAAAGCTCGAGGGAGGCACGGAAGGAGGATCGCGCCGGCGACGGAGGACTGGCCGCGTCTTGTCCGGCGGCTTGCGCTCCGGTCGCTTGCTCCGTGGGGCTCTGTCCGGTGCCGGCCTGCTGCGCGGGGCCCTGCATGGCGCCGCCTGGTGCCGACTGGGTTATGTCGCGGAGGGCCATGCGGGTGAGGTGGCGTCCGAAAGCCGCTTCGGCTTCTTTGGCGGAGGGGTCGTCTGCTTCCTTTTTGTTCGGGTCGGACGACTCCTTTTGCTGCGAATGCCAGAGATCGGCAAGAACCTGAAGGGAATAGGTCATTTCGGGATGTTGCTGCTGGAAACGGGCTAACTCCGAGAGCTCTTCCGCAGTCGCTTCGCCTGACAGTTTCCTTGCCATCAAGATCCATATCCGATCTCCTTCCTTCATATGCGCGCAAAAAGATTGAGGAGATAAAGATCGGAAAAATCAGGGGATGGCAAACACCGAAGGGTCGATAGGGCGGCGGCTCAGTTCCGTGGCGGTGTAACGGACGGTCTTGCGGCGGCAGGTATATTCATATCGCAGGACGAGCCCGGGGATACCGGCGAAACCGGGTTCCAGGCGGGCCTGGGCCGGTGAATGGATGTCGGGGGTGTACCAGGCGGTAATACGGCGGCCGTCGCGCAGGCCGATCAGGGCCTTTTTGCAGTGGTGGCGCAGGATGACAACACTATCGTCCACGAGGCTGTATGTCGCGGCTGCGTATTTGCCGGTATATGCGGACCATTGGCCGGGCGTGAGGTCGACCTCCCGGCGGGGTTTTACCGACTCTGCGAGAATGGTGACGGTGGGGGCGCCGGGCGTGATGATCTCGCTTTGGATGCGCATCAGGCTTGCGAACCGGAGCCGGCT
>JAICXX010000309.1 GCA_025934485.1 Chitinophagaceae bacterium | reverse complement strand
GCTGCAATTGATCCACCCCGCGTCGAAGGTTGCCTGGTATTTTTTATAGAAATTGATGGCCGGCTCATTCCAGTCCAACACCTGCCAGACCATTCCGGAATAATTCTGTTCCTGGAATTCCTGGATCAGCCGGTCGAACAATAGCTTTCCCAAACCGCGCCCCCGCATCGTCTGCGTGACGATAAGATCTTCGAGATATAAACGCTTCCCCTTCCAGGTGCTGTAGCGGATGTACCAAAGTGCAAGTCCTTCAACGCGCCCGTCAACCGTGACGACAAATGCCCACCACACCGGCTTTGGGCCGAAACCGCTCTCCATAAAATGCTCGAGGGTGACAGTGACCTCTTGCGGCGCACGCTCGTATTCCGCCAATTCCCGGATCAGTTCGAGCAGGCGTACGCAGTCTTCCTTAACCGCCCGTCTGACATGAATAGCATTTATCATATCATTGGCCCCATTTGATCCAGGTCGCACCCCAGGTAAAACCACCCCCAAAGGCAGCCAGCACCAGGTTATCGCCGCGATTCAGTTTGCTTTCCCAATCCCATAGACATAGTGGTATGGTCCCGGCCGTGGTATTGCCATACCGCTGGATATTGACCATCACTTTTTCTTCAGACAACCCCATCCGATGGGCCGTGGCATCGATGATCCGTTTATTGGCTTGATGTGGGACCAGCCACGCAATATCTTCCGATTTCAGCTGATTGCGCTCCATCAGCTCGGCGCTGACATCGGCCATGCCTTTGACGGCAAACTTGAAAACGGCCTGCCCTTCCTGGTAGATATAATGCTCTTTGGCTGCTACCGTCTCGTATGTCGACGGCCGCAGGGAGCCACCGGCTTTCATATGAAGATGATTACGGCCGCTGCCATCGCTTTTCAGGATGCTGTCCAGCACACCATAACCGTCGTAATTCGGTTCCAGCAAGACCCCGCCGGCGCCATCACCAAAGATGATACAGGTCGTCCGGTCGCTGTAATCGACGATGCTGCTCATTTTGTCCGCTCCTACGACGACGACCTTTTTGAATCGCCCGCTCTCGATATACATGGCCCCACTCGTCAAGGCATACAAAAAGCCGCTGCAGGCGGCACTCATATCGAAACCCCAGGCGTTTTTCGCCCCTACCTTATCGCAAACGACATTGGCAGTGGCGGGAAAGAACATATCCGGCGTAACGGTCGCGACGATCAAACAATCGATCTCCCCGGGGTCAATGCCCCGTTTTTCACAGATCTGTCGAACAACCGGCACACAAAGATCGGAAGTGGCCTTTCCAACCCCCTTGAGTATCCTTCGCTCCTCTATGCCGGTTCGGGTACGGATCCATTCGTCATTGGTGTCTACAAGTTTTTCAAGATCAGCATTGGTCAAACGGTCTTCGGGTACATATCCTCCGATCGTAGTGATCGCGGCGGTCATTTTCTTGCTCATTATGTTATGAAATTCCAATCAGGTTTAAGAAAAGTTTCCTGCAAAGGTGGGGAAAAATATTCAATTCCCTTTGAACCGCTGAAAGCGGTTCGGCCGAAGGCCAATCATTAGCCGTGTGCGCGAATAGGCTTAATTTCCTCACCAGGCGTATTCGCGCACACATTTTGACTCCATCGCGCCCATTTTTACCCTATTTTCGCAGCCATGATCGCTTTCCTACGCGGCGTTTTCGCCTATAAGAGCCCCGCCCTCGTACACCTCGAGGCCGGCGGGGTAGGCTATGAGCTCCAGATTAGCCTGAATACCTACTCGCGGATCGAGCATCTCGAAAACGGAGTCCTCCTCACCTATCTGCATATCCGCGAAGACGCCCATATCCTCTATGGATTCTTTGACAAAACCGAAAAAGACCTGTTCATCCAGTTGATCAGTGTCTCAGGAGTAGGGGCCTCCACCGCCCGAATGATGTTCTCTTCCATGAAACCCGAAGAGATCGCCAGGGCCATCCGGGACGGCAACACCCGGCAACTGGAAAGCATCAAGGGGATCGGGAAAAAATCTGCCGAAAGGATCATTTTAGAGCTGCGCGACAAACTCGGAAAGACCAAAGAAGATAGCATAAATATTTCATCAAACGCGAGCAATACCTTGGAACAGGACGCGTTAAATGCACTGATTACGCTTGGAATAGCCAGACCTGCAGCCGAAAATGCGATCAAAAAAGTGATGAATGATGGACAGGGGGCAGAGAAGATCGAGGACATTATTAAGAAAGCTTTAAAAATCTTGTAGCCTATCGGCGAAAATCTACCTAACTAATTCTTGAGGAAAGTTTGACCCGCCATTTGCGCCAATCGTTCTTGTGGATTTTGACTACGGTAGTAATGACGGCCGTTTCCGTAGTCTTTTGCCCCACCGTATCCGCTCAACAACCGGCGCAGGACTCTTTACAAAGAAAATTAGATTCCCTCCTCCACCGTTCCGATACCATCGGGCTTACCCCGGATGTCGAAGCTATGCTCCGCCGGGCAGCCGACTCCATCCGAAGCCAAATGGATTCGGTCCGACGCCTTCGGAATCGAAATGGTGGAACGCGCCCCGCTCTCGCCGGACGCGATACGGCAGCCCGGGATACTTCCAAAAAAGACAGTCTTCGCTGGCCCATCCAGGATCGTCGCGGCGACCGGTTCTCCAACCCGAATAATAACCCCTGGTATCTCAAAGACCCGCCCAATCTTCGCGACTCCATTGTCTATGACCCGGATACCCGGCAATTTTATATTATCGAGAAGATTGGCAATCAATACTATCGAAAGCCAACCTACATGACCTATGAGGAAATGATGAAGGTGCAGGCCGATTCCTCGGAAGATGATTATTTTCGAAAACGCGCCGACGCGATGGATGCGCTCAACCAGGCCATGCGCCCCAAACTTTCGGTCTCGGATAACCTGTTCAACCGCATCTTCGGCAATGGCAAGATCGATATCAAACCCCAGGGCAACGTAGACATCAGCGCCGGCTGGCAGGGACAGAATATCCAGAACCCCACCCTGCCCGAAAGCGCCCGCAAAACGGGGACCTTCGATTTCAACGAAAGTGCCAATCTACAGGTCCTGGGGCAGATCGGCGACAAACTAAAGCTGCCGATCAGCTATAATACGCTGGCGAATTTCGACTGGGAAAACCAGCTGAAGCTGGATTATACCGGCAGCTCGGACGAGATCATCAAAAAGATCGAAGCGGGCAATGTCAACTTCACGACCCCCAGCACGCTCATGACGGGCGCCCAGTCCCTCTTTGGCATCAAGACCAAATTACAGTTCGGGAAACTCACCATAACCGCCGTATTGGCCAACCAACGTTCTCAGAAACAGAGCGTTAGCTCCGCCGGTGGCGCCGCGGTGACCAATTTCTCCTTCAAGGCCGATGACTACGATGAGAACCGTCACTTCCTGCTCGCCCAATATTTCCATGATAACTTCAATACAGCCATGTCCAAGCTGCCGGTGGTCAACTCGCAGGTTCAGATCCTCCGTATCGAGGTCTGGGTGACCAACCGCAATGGCATCGACACCGGCTCCCGGCAGATCGTGGGTTTGATGGACCTGGGCGAAACCAAACCGTATAACCCCAAGATCTCCCCGCTGACTGGCCAGCCTTATCCTTCCAACGATAACAACTCGGAATACCGGAGTATCATCAACGACCCCACCAGCCGGAACCCGACGACGGCGGTGAACAAGCTCAATTCGCTGGGCCTGCAACAGGTACAGGACTTCGAGATCGTATACGCGCGAAAACTCAATTCCACCGATTATTACTACAACCCGCAGGTGGGCTATATCTCCCTCAACCAGACCCTGCAGGCCAACGATGTCCTGGCCGTTGCCTATCAGTACAGCTACAACGGCCATATCTACCAGGTAGGTGAATTTTCCACCGACGTCCCCCCCGATACCGCGACCTCCACGAACGGAAGTACGGGCTCCACCTATTCCGGTTCTTCCAAGGTATTGTACCTCAAGTTGCTCAAGGCGACCGCGCAGCGTACCAATCTGCCGATCTGGAACCTGATGATGAAAAACGTCTATTCCCTAAAGACCGCCACAGGCAGCTATCTCAGCAATATCCAGCAACAAGGGTTCCAGCTCAACCTCACCTACGACCAGCCCAGCCTGGGTACCAAACGATACCTCCCGGAGGGACCCAAGGCGGACATCCCGCTGCTCACCGTGCTTGGACTCGACCGGTTAGACGCGCACAACGACCCCGGCCCGGATGGAATATTCGATTATATCGAGGGGGAAACCGTGATCTCCAACCAGGGCCGCATCATCTTCCCCGTGCTCGAACCGTTCGGCCGTGACATGGATACCCTTGCCTTCGCCGGCGGGTCACAGGCGCTAAAGGACAAGTATGTCTTTTATCAGCTATACGATACCATCAAAGCCGTAGCCCAGACCTATGCCAATGTAGACAGGTACTATCTCCAGGGGTCGGCCAAAGGACAGTCTACCTCCAGCCTTTCCCTCAACGCCTACAACGTGCCGCAAGGTTCCGTGGTCGTTACCGCGGGCGGCCAGACCCTGAAAGAAAATGTAGACTATGTCGTCGACTACAATCTCGGCCAGGTCCAGATCATCAACCAGGCCATCATCAACTCCGGGGTACCGGTACAAGTCTCTTTCGAGAACAACGCTAACTTCGGTCTGCAACAACGCAGCTTCATGGGTGTCCGGTTCGATTACCTCGCCAAGAGTACACCCACCGAAACCCTCAATATCGGCGGGACCATCGAACGGCTGAACGAACGTCCCTTCTTCAGCAAAACGGACTACGGCGAAGACCCCATCCGGAATACCATGTATGGCGCGGATGTCAACTATAAGTCGCAGCTGCCGGGACTCACCATGGCCCTCAACCATCTTTATACCACCAAGGAGATGAGTACCATCAACGCCTACGGGGAAGGCGCCATCCTTCGACCGGGGCACCCGCCGCAGATCGGTAAAGGAAGCGCCGGGGCCGTATACATCGACGACTTCGAAGGTT
>JAICXX010000115.1 GCA_025934485.1 Chitinophagaceae bacterium | reverse complement strand
GATCACCACCGCAGGATTCACCGTCACGGTCACACTGGCGTTCGCCGTATTGTTCGAGGCATCGGTTACCGTCAGCTGGAACGTATAGGAACCCTGCACCAAGCCGCTCACCGTAGCGGTGGCCGCATTGGCGGGACTGGGCGTAACGGTGGAAGGACCACCCGTTTGCTTCCAGCTATAACCCGCGATCGTGCCATTGGTCTCAGAACCGCTGCCCGTCAGCGTCACGCTGCTCGTCGGCAAGGTAATGGTCTGATTGGAACCCGCATTGGCTACCGGGCTGCCCGGGATTACCGCCGCAGGATTCACCGTTACCGTCACCGAAGCGCTTACCGCGATACCCAGAACATCGGTTATAGTCAGCTTAAAGGTATAGGTACCCTGCTGAAGATTGCTAACCGTGGTCGTAGCCGCCGAAGCAGAGGCAAAGGAGACGGCCGGGGAAGTAGGTCCGCCCGTTTGCGTCCAGGCAAAAGAAGCGATGCTGCCGCCGGTTTCCGAACCACTGCCCGCCAGCGTAACGCTGTTCGTCGGCAACGTAATAGTTTGATTGGATCCGGCACTGACCACTGGTACAAGCGCTGCTTTCACCGTAACCGTCACCGTGGCATTACCCGAGATATTGTTATTATCCGTTGCCGTGAGTTTGAACACATAGGTTCCAACTATCAGGCCGCTGGCGGTCGTAGCAGCCGCGGTACCACCATTGGCAAAGGCCACAGTCGAGGGACCGCTCACCTCCGTCCAGGCATAGGTCGAAATGGTCCCGCCGGCATCCGTGGCGCTGCCCGAGAGCGAAACACTGCTCGTAGGCAGGTTGATCGTTTGATTCGAACCGGCATTGACTACGGGGCCCCCGCCGTTCACCGTTACCGTACACGTAGCACTGTCACGCATCCAGCCGTTGTCAATACACCGCAGCTGGAATTTATAAACCCCGGTAACCAGGTTATTCACCGTTGCCTTCGCACCGCTGGGGATCACAATCTGCGCCTGGCTGGGGCCGGAAACCTCAGTCCACAGATAATAGGAAATGTGCACATTATCGGTAGAACCTGAACCATCCAGCACAGTGCTCGTCCCGGTGATGTTCTGATTCGCACCGGGATTCGCTACCGGGGGCGTATTTGCCGGGATACTATAGATATTACAAGCATTGGCGCCGGGATTCGAAATACAATACGGCGACGTGCTCTGGTAGGTCGGAGTAGATGGATTTATAGGGTTGACCGCCGTGATCCACGGTACGTCGAAAGAATTCGGATAGGTAGCCGCGATCATTCCATTTTGGTAATCGGCATCCATAATACCATTACCCAGGACACCGGCCTTGTTACGCCCCCAGGCATATAGCTGCCCGTTTGCGTCTTCGGCAAATTTGTAGAACACGGTCTCCTCGCCGGACGACAGGGCAACGAACTTGAGCCCCACCCCGATCTGCACCGGCTTGTGCTGTTGACATTGGCAATTGCTCAGATCCCAGTCCCAGGCATAGGGAGTAAGCGTACCCCCGATAGGCGAAGGATTGATCGTGTAGTTCATATAGTTGAGCTCTGTGCCATTACCGATCTGGCCGCATTCGTTGCCTCCCCACGCCCACATGGTCCCATCGGTCAGGATCACATAGGTCGAAGTCTTGTTACAGGAAATCTGCGAAATGGGCGCCTGCAAATTCAATTGGCCGTCCAACAAAATAGGCGCAGGCGTATTGACCCAGCCCTGGCTCACCGTAGGCCCCACCCCCATATAACCTTGCCACAACCCCCATCCATAGAGGTTGCCGCTTTGAAGCAGTGCATAACTCCACATGCCGCCACCCGCGATATCCTTGGCAGGACCAGGCAGCGCCAATTTTTCGGGTGTCATATAATCTGTCCGGCTGGTGTTGCCCAACAAACAGTTGTTGGGTCCGTTACCTCCCCAGGTCCATACGTTACCGGCAGCATCCAGGGCGATCACCACGTTTTGATGGATCACCTTCGTGATCACGGTACCTGCCGGGAACGGCACTTGCACGGGCCGGGTGTTCACCCTCCCATACGTTCCATCACCACGATATCCACCCTGCGTGTTGCCCCAAACCCACAGCGTACCGTCGCTCTTCACGGCAAAGATACAGGCCCCGTATTGCTGGCCGCCCGTAAAGACGGCGCTGGCCATAGAGAGATAGGTGGCATTCGTAAAAGGATTGCCCAGCGAATCGGTGGTGACCTGCACAAACCCTTTCGCAGAGCCCGTGGTCGTCCCATTCCCCATTGACCCATCTTCGTTGGCACCGGTAAACCAAACGTTACCGCTCATATCGATACAGCCGCCGGTATGCAAACCGGCAGCAACGAATTTAACCTGTGTTGGCTGAGGGAACTGACACGGAATAGCATAACCCATCGGGCCGGAATTGCTACCAATACCATTACCCGCGGTACCTAATCCGTATAAAGTATGAGTGGAATTGTCGAGGATGAAATTTTGATATTCCCCATTGCCGACTTGATATCTCGGCGATTGACCGTAACCGGTAGAGAAGAGAACAGCACACGCTACTAAACAGAGTACAATTGGCTTCATAGTCGGATTTTTAACAGGATATTGAATTAAGTCGCTCAGACCTTGGCTTCATTGGATTTTCAACTTTCTCCAGCATATAACTCAATTGGATATTTGGATTAAAAAACTGGATTCGCTAAAACAAGAACCATACCAAAAAGAGATCGTATATTTCCTTGCCCGAACGGTGGAATTTTTTCCCAATTTGGTTCGAATTCCAATAACTAACTGGTACTAAGCAGATATATTTTTTGTTCTAATCGGTATTTGCCTGTTTCAGGTAGATTCACCTAGCAGAATGTGGAATAATCACTGGTTTTCCACATAAAAAATCTTTCGAAATTAACCTTAAATGGATCATTGCCCTGCCGCGGGAGAGTCGGATGTTTTGGGCGCCCGGTATTCGTTGCAAAAACGGCCTTCAGGATGAAGCAGACAATACGGAGAAGTGACGACCGTATGGTTTTTCAAAGCAAAGGGATCCACCGGCGTAATGAGCGGCACATCCCAGGAATTCGGATATTCCGCACTGATATTGGGGGTAGCATTGACTACTCCATTACCCAAAACAGAAGATTTATTACGGCCCCAGGAATAAAGTTGTCCCGAAGCCGTCAACGCATAACTATAGAATACCGCGCAATTGCCGCCAAAGACACGCACGAAATCATGAACACCAGGCGCCAACCGCACGGGCCTCGTGACAAGCTTCTGCCCCGGTCCCCAATTCCAGGCATAGGGCGGGACATGCTTCATATAATCCAGCTCTTCCCCATTGCCTACACAGCCGCTGGCATTGTCTCCCCAGCCCCAAAGACTGCCATCCGTCAGGATCACATGCGTCGATTCGCTATTGGTGACCACCGATGCGATGGGATGCGGCAATCCCAGATCGACGGTAAGATCGCGCGGTTGCGGGGGTGCCGGCTCCTGGTTCGCCCACCCCTTCCTGCCGATACACATATAAGATGTATAATAGCCCCAGCCGTATAATGTTCCATTGACAGTTAATGCATAAGAAAAATAACCTCCGCCCGCAATATCCTTGGCCTTTTGCGGTAACGGCACCCGATGCGGATGCGTATAATCGGTGGTATTCGTACCCAGCAGCTCCTTTCGGTTGTTCCCGCCCCAGGTCCATACGTTGCCGTCCGAAGCCAAAGCGATGATAGCCATTCCTCCCACCACCTTTACGATCTTCTTTCCCTCCGGGATATGCACCTGCACCGGTCGCGTATTCACCTGCCCTTTTTGCCCGTCTCCGCGCATGCCCTCCGTAGTAAGGCCCCAGACCCAAACAGTACCGTCCGCCTTTACAGCGAGATTCCCATGGCAGTGATCCGTGCTGTAGCAGGCGACCTGGACGACCCCGGTGAATGGCCGGCCGCTGCTGTCAGTCTCGATCTTCACCGGAGCAAGCCCAAGATCCGCCATCGTACCGGTACCCGACTCCCCATTTCCATTAGCCCCCCAGGTCCATACGTCCCCATGCTCATCGATCGCCAGGCTGTTGTGCATCCCCGATGCCACATCGGAGAACCGATGATGCCTTGGCCCACCCCCCACCAGCACCGGCAAACCCTCGATCCCGGCATCCCACGCAACACCCGAGGTGACCAGGTTGCCGCTGATTCCATACAGCTTTCCCGTGGAGGTATTAATGATGAAACATTGATATTCGCCCAGACCCACAATATATCGGGGAGTGGTCGAAGAAGAGGTTTGCGCGGCACACGATAAGGAGATGAAACAAAAAAAGAAGGCAAAACGCATCCGGCTCATGAAAAGAATTTCTTAATACCCTAATTTACAATAAAATTGATGAAACCACGATTTCTGATCTATCTTTAGTTCCTGTCTTAAACCGTCTTCTCATTTTGAAAAAACTACTCTCTTCATACTGGATCCGTTCGGCGTTTTATTCTATTTTGCAACGATTTTCCATCATTCTCTTCGGTCTCGTCAATTACATCGTCCTCATCCGTAGCCTGCCAACCCGCCAGATGGGTACCTGGGCCTTGTTCCTCGTCGTAACCACTATCTTTGAAACCACCAAGAGCAGCCTGCTGAAAAATGCGCATATCCGCTTCGTAAGCTCCAGCAAGGACAAAGACCAAAGGTCTGCCGTAGCTTCCTCCTCCCTGCTGATCAATGCCTCGATCACCGGGGTCTTCATTTTGCTGATCCTTTTTTTCGGCAAGTGGCTCAGCGCCTGGCTGCACGAGGGCCACGACCTCGACGATATGCTCAGGGCATTTATCCCCGGCCTCATAGGTATGGTTTTCTTTTCGCACATGGAGGCCGTTCAGCAGTCCCACCTGGACTTCAAAGGCGTCTTTGCCGGATATTTCGTACGGCAGCTCGCTTTTTTCGTGATCATCGTGCTGCACACCATCCTTAAAATACCCTTTTCACTACCCCGCCTTGCAATCTACCTCTCGGGCTGCATCTTCCTGGGGGCCTTCGTCATCTATCTCTTTAGCCGGTCCTATCTGTTCTATCGGTTCAATCCTTCCCGCACCACCCTAAAAAATATCTTCGGTTATGGGGGCTATATCTTTAGCTCGGGTCTTGTCGCCAATGTGTTCTCCAACGTCGATCAGGTACTCACCGCCCGCTTCATCCCCGACGGCTCCTCGGTGGCCTATTACAACGCGGCTTCGCGGATCAGCCAGTTGATAGACGTCCCCTCCTATGCGGCGGCAGATATCCTCTTTCCAAAGACTTCCATGGCCTCCGTGGAAGAGGGGTCCGGAAAAGTCCGCTATCTCTACGAACGCATGGTCGCAGCCCTGCTTTGCTTTACCATACCCACCGGCCTCTTCATCCTGATCTTCCCCAAACTGATGATCACTATAATAGCCGGCTCCCGTTATGTGGCCTCGGCGCCCATCATCCAGCTGTATGTCGTCACCGGGATGATAGGACCCATGCAGAACCAGGCAGCCAACCTGCTCAACTCCATAGGAAAATCCGGCCTTTGCTTCCTGCTAAACACCCTTTCGCTCGTCGCTAAATTGCTGATCAATTGCGTTTGCCTCTTCTACATCGGCTTCTATGGCGCCGCTATAGGCTCGATGATCACGGCCTCCATCGCGGCAGTTGTCTGGCAGTGGGTGCTCCATAAACAAATCGGGTCAAATGTGCCCACCATCGCGAAATATATGCTGGATTTTTACAAAACCATTTACGGGAATTCGAGGAAATTGATCTTAAAACAATAAATGCACCCTAAATGAGGATAGCCCACCTGATACTCGCCCACAAGAACCCCGCCCAGCTCGAAAGGCTTATCGATGCGCTCACTCATCCCTGCTTCGATATCTATATTCACCTGGACAAAAAGGCCGACACCACCCCCTTCCGCTACCTCGCCGAAAAACCAAACGTCTTCCTTGTCGCCCATCGGGCTCCGGTGTACTGGGCCGGCTATGGCACTATCCAGGCCACGATCAATGGTTTCGAGGCCATCCTTCCCAACCCGGCCTACGACTATATAAATGTCATCTCCGCCCAGGATTTTCCCCTGGCTTCTGCGGAGAATATCTACCGCCACCTCGTCGAAAATCAGGGTACCGAGTTCATCACCTGCGAATCCATCGAAGACCAATGGCGGGATGCCGCAACCCGCGTGACCCGCTACCACCTCATCAACTGGCGCATTCCCGGCAAGTTCAAGCTGGAAAAATTGGTCAACCGCCTCCTCGGACCCAGGAAATTCCCGATCGAAGGATATAAATTGGTTGGCCGGTCGAACTGGTTTACCCTTACCCGTGGAGCAGCCACTTATTTTCTGGACTTCATCGGTAAGCATCCCGAAGTAGACCGCTTTTTCCGCTATGTCTGGGGAGCAGACGAATTCATTTTTGCCACCGTTCTCTACAACTCGCCCTTCAAGGAAAAGATCCGGGAAAGCCTGATATATGTGGACTGGAGAGGACAAACAAAAGGCCATCCCCGGGTACTCACCAGTAAAGATCTCCCCGAAATGCTAGCCTCCGGCAGGCTGTTTGCCCGAAAAGTGGATATGGACGTCGATCGAACGATTTTCGATCTCCTTGAAAAAGCTATCGCCGAACGGTCCGGCGCGCCTTCCCGCTGAGCGCCACCCACTCGACCTTCTCCTTGAGCGGCCGCCCCTACTTTACCTTCTCCTTAAGAATGGAATTGCTGATCTCGGTCTTCGTATGCACCGTGTGGATGAAGGTCTTGTTCGAGTTCTTGAGCTTGAAGATCGTGCTGACCATGATCGTCACCGCCTTCGGCAGCCGCATCACGGCTACACCCAGATCCTTATTGGATACCTCCCGGGGTATCCCCAGCATCAAGGCACACCCATAAACAAGGGCCATAGCTGCAGCCCCCAAACCCCAATCCGGTGAAATAAAAAAGCCGGCGATAGTCACCAGCGGCAGCAGGGCGAAAAGGAACGCCCTGGGAAGGATCAGGTTATTCATCACCGCCAGGTTGAAAAAGCTAAGATTGCCCCGGAACAGCTGCTGGAACGCCGGTCCGAAAAATCGGCGCAGATAGATGAACTGGCTCGACAGCCAACGCTTCCGCTGCTGCTCGAAGGCATGGGGATTGTCGACCTTTTCGTCGAAGACCAGCGCATCTTCCAGGTAATGAATGCGGATACCCTCCTTCACGATCATCAGCTGAAGGATCTTGTCGAACCCGCCCACCGCGCTGATCTCGCTGAGAATGCGCCGGACGCGCTCATATTCATAGGCCATGCCCGACCCGATAATGGACGATGAAAGGCCAAGGGCATAGGTCCCTTTGCGGAAAATATGGTTATTGATACCCTCGCTGCAGGCATCCAATACGGCAAAAGAAGTGTCGAGATTCTTCGCCACCCGGCGCCCCTGTACAGCTCGCGCACCCGCACCAAAAGCGGCATTGATCCGCTCCAGGAAATCGGGGGCCAGCATATTGTCGGCATCACAAATGAGCGCAATGTCCCAGGACCCGGTGATCCTTCGGAACGCTTCATTGAGCGATTTGGTCTTGGTGCTTTTGTCGAAAGCCACTTCCAGCACTTCAAGGGGAAAGGCCCCCAAAGGCGACGCCTGTGTCAGCGACGCCTGTGTCAGCGACGCACTTGTCGGCAACTTTCTCAGTGCCGCCACCGTCTCCGGTTGGAACGAATCGGCCAATATATACACCCTGAACCGGTCGGCGGGATATTCCTGCTGCAGGAGATTCCGGGCCGTGGATAGGATGATCCCATCCTCCTTATAGGCAGGCACCAAAACGGCTATCCGCCGTTTCCGGGGATCGGCCGGCAATTTATCCATCCGCTTGCGCGCCAGCAACCGTCCGGCCAGCGAGAGGACTAACAAGTAGGCTACTGATCCCGCACAGTACACAAAAACCACCAAAAAACACCAGTATATTATTTTATCCACAACCATATTGCTTTAACACATTCTATCACCTAATATTGTGCCCAATATATTTCATTTTCATGGTATTTTGGCTCATTTCGTTCCTCGTTTGCTGCGCCGTAGTCCTCTACAACTACGCCGGCTATGCTGTCATTGCGCGATTGATCACCCCCAGGACCGCTCCCCTTCCCGAACCCGGCGACGAACAGCTGCCCGGCGTCTCTTTTATCGTAGCCGCCTACAACGAGGAAGACTGCATTGCGGAAAAAATCGCCAATTGCCTGGAGCTGGACTACCCGCGTGAAAAAATAGAGTTCCTGTTCATCAGCGACGGGAGTACGGATCGTACCGAGGCCATCGTCCGCTCACACCCCGCCATCCGGTCCCTGCATAAGCCTCAGCGCCAGGGCAAATCCGCCGCCCTCAACCGGGCCGTAGGCGAAGCCACCGAAGAGATTCTCATTTGCACCGACGCCAATACCGTACTCAACCGGGATGCCATCCGCAAGATCGTCCGCCACTACCAGGACCCCACCATCGGCGGCGTAGCCGGCGAGAAAAAGGTGCTGACATCCACTGGTAGCGACGAGGTGGGTCAGGCGGAAGGCCTTTACTGGAAATACGAATCCTTCCTCAAAAAAGTGGACGCCGCCTGCTATTCCGTGGTCGGCGCGGCCGGCGAGCTGTTCTCCTACCGGCGCAACCTATACGAACCTATCGCCTCCAATGTGATCCTCGACGATTTCGTGAGCTCCATGAAAGTCACCCAAAGAGGCTACCGCATCGCCTATGAACCCGGCGCCTGCGCCATGGAGCTGCCCTCTTTCTCGATCACCGACGAACAAAAACGCAAGGTCCGGATAGCCGCCGGCGGCTTCCAGTCCATCGGCATGCTAAAAGGGTTGTTCGCCTTCTGGCGTCACCCCCGGCTCTCCTTTCTCTATATCTCCCACCGCGTACTGCGTTGGGCCGTCAGCCCCTTTTGTCTCATCGGGGCCTTCCTCGCCGGCGGCATGCTAGCCATTCGCGGCGCCGGCCTCTTCTACACGCTCCTGTTCATCGGCCAATGCTGCTTCTACGGTCTCGCCGCGCTCGCCGCCTTCCGGCCCTCGTTCCGCAAGCTCAAACCCGCGAAGCTGGCCTATTACTTCGCGTTCATGAACTATTGCGCGATCCTCGGCTTCTTCCGCTATCTCGAAGGCAGCCAGAGCGCCGCCTGGGAGAAGGTCCGCCGCGCGACGGCATAGGATAACTTCGGGGTTCTTTCGTGGGGTCGTACCGTCGCACCGTTCAAGAGGGGAATGGGGATCGTGCGATGGTTTTTGCCGGTGGTATTGATGCGCCATAGTCTTACCGCATCATTAAGATAAGAGCCGGCCCTACGGGCCGGCTCCAAAAGCTAACTATCGCAAAGTATTTCTTAAAGTTTCACCACCTGCAACGTCTGCGTGGTATTATTTAAAGTAACCTTCAACGCATACGTCCCGGGAGCCAATCCCGTCATCGGAATGCGCATCGTCGTCGTCCCATTGCCAATCGCCTGATGGAAGCTACCAGCCCGCGCACCCGCAAGCGTCCAGATCTCCAGGAGCACATTGCCGCTGGTGTTCGTCGTCAGCCGCAACTCAGGTTCGGTATTGCTCGAGATAGTGGGATTGTTCAGCAGCTTGATGCTGAACCCACCACCGTTCATGTTCACCGTTACCACCTTGCTGTAGATCGACTCACCATCCTGGTCTACTTCGAGGACCCTGTAATAATAGGACCCGGCACCAACGCCGGCATCCACATAGCTGTAAGATTTTACAGCAGCATCATTGGACACATCCCCGATATTGGTGAAAGTCGCTCCGTCCGTAGAACGCTGCACTTGGTAGACCTTTGCCTGCTCGTTCGCGCCAACCGTCCAGTTGAGGTTCACATTCGCTCCATCCGGGACGGCCGTAAAGCTCACCCAGTTCACGGGCAGCGGCGTTCCGCCGCTTGCAGCCGTGAGAACGGTAAACACTACCTTCGAATTGCTCGACAGATTGACCGCAGTGAAGTTCGCCACATTGTTGCTGCTGGTCCACGAAGTCGGCGTATAATAGCCCTGAGTACCAGTAGTGAAATCGCCATCTCCATCATTGTCGGTAACCAGGCGGAAATCGGTGCTGGTGCCCTTCGTCCCGGTAGTGGTAACACCCGTGAGATCCACGGCAACATCCACGGTTCCTACCGTTCCGGTATTTTGCACCAACCACTGGTCCTGCAGCCGCGAAGAACCCGCGGCGACGGTGGGCACATTGGTCGTTATTTCGCCGGTCCCTGCATTGTTGCTGCCGACCATCATGAAGCCTTGATCGGTAAGGCTGCTTGCGTTGGACAACGCGATATTGGCCGCACCGGAAACCCCGGTCGTGGACATACTGTTGCTCTGCGACATGGCGGTCAGCCCCGAACCGTTGTCCTGGCCTAAACCAAATACGAAATTGTTATAGCCGCCGCTGAGCGCCGTAGGGTCCCAGATCGTAGTACCGGTACTGGAAAGATACGGACCGTTCAGGGGCAGGCCGTATTTGAGCGCGAGATACGAAAATATCTGCTCCCGTTGCGTGGCCGTGACGCTGGTGTTGAGAACGATCAGCTCGGCGAGATTGCCGCTGAAGCTTTGATCAGCGGCTGCAGCAGTCCTTGCCCCCAGGACATTCTCCTGAGTCGACAATTTCCTGTTTGTGGTGGCCGAAAGACTAGGGTCGGTAGTGGCGAGTGCAGGAGTCGTACCATAGTTGCTCTGATCCATCAGCTCCAGGTCATTCGTGTTCGCGTTCAGGAGATTCAGCGAGCTGATGTAAGCCGGACTGGTACTCGTATTGGGAGCGTACGTAAGGATCGACGTCGAGGGAGTCGCCCCGCCCCAAACCCAGGGGGTACCGGAGGTATTCGTTGGCAACGATACACCCGTCGTAAATGAATTGCCTTCTTCAAGTTGATCGCCATAAGTAGGGGCGGAGACATTAAAG
Organism: Chitinophagaceae bacterium; assembly: GCA_025934485.1. GTDB lineage: Bacteria > Bacteroidota > Bacteroidia > Chitinophagales > Chitinophagaceae > Puia. The sequence goes on along the minus strand of JAICXX010000115.1, from coordinate 8,441 downwards.
GGCTGGCCCTGTGAATTTCCGTTGGTGTAGATCCAAAGCGAAGCGCCGTCGTAAGAACTGCCGCTGTTGGAGACCGACTGGCGCTGCGACCATAGCCGCATTTGCGGGCCACCCGTAGCTACGGTTGACGACCAAACCGCAAAAATAGAATAGGCCAACTGATTCGCCGCCAACGGAGCATTCGCCCCGTTTGGCCCAGCCATGTAAGTAGTGCTACCATCAAAACTAACTGCAGGCCAAAAGTTGAACACATTGCCAACCACCGTAGGCTGGCTGCCTGAAGGCGACGTAAACGAATTAGCGCCATTATTAGCATAGATCCACGTAGCCAGCGGACCAGCCACTAGCCCATCCGGCTTCAGCCACATGGCCACATTGGCAGCACCGACACCTCCGGGAGACTGAGCCTGGACAGCGGCCGCCAAAAAAAGACATAGTAGGGCAACGTAAAATTTTTTCATTTTATGTGTTTTAGATGAAAGACATACTTGCACGGGCCGATAACAAACCGGGAAAAAAATCACCCATAAGGAGATTGGACCAAAATGGTGGGATTATTGCATAGGAAAATGGAAGATCGGTTCACTGTAACCTGGTCTCAGAAGAGCCATAAAGATATAGCGATTCTTGTAATAACTTGCAATAAACTCGAGATGGTACTATATTTACACCGCTAAAGATCGGCGTTACGCCGCGATTCACGTCCTTTATTCCTGATAATCATTCAGTTACCAACGGCAAGCCAGTTGAATTGCGGGTACAGCCCCCTTAAAATTGAAACCTAATGGATTTCCTATACTTATTCAGGATCCTATTAAAGAGAAAGTGGTTGATCATTGGGACAGGAGTCTTGGCCGCCGCCATCGCCTATGTTCTTACAATGGGTCAACCCAAAAAGTACCGGTCCTTCTCCCAGTTCTCCACCGGTTTTACCGTCAACGACGAAGTTAAACTCACTTCCGATAATGTCGATATTTATACCGCGGATGTAAAATTCAACAACGTTATCGTAACGGTAACCTCCCCCTCTGTGATGAGCCTGCTGGGGTACAGCCTCATGATCCATGACTTCGAAGACCCCAACCCTTTCCGCAGCCTCTCGCAAAAACAAATGCAGACACCGCTCTACCGCCATATCGACCGCGACCAGGCCCTCCGGACCTTTAAAGAGAAGCTAGAAACGATGACGATGCTCACCTCCTTCAAACCGGAGGAAAGGGACCTGCTGGAATACATGAACATGTACGGCTACGACTACAACTCGCTGATGAAAGCCATTTACGTCAACCGTGTCCAGCGCACCGACTATGTCGAGATCGACGCCGTTTCCGAAATCCCCGACCTATCCGCCTACATGGTCAACAACCTCTTCCCCGAGTTCCTGCGCTACTACCGCAGAGTCCGCAGCACCCGCTCGGAGGAATCCCTCGACACCCTGAAAAGCCTCATGGACCGGAAGAAACAGGACCTCGACGCCAAGAACGACCAGCTCCGCAGCCAGGGGATCCTCGACGTAGGCGAGGAGAATACCAGCAAGCTGGAGACGATCATGAACCTGGAAACGACCCTTACCCAGGAACAGGGTAAACAAACCCAACGCCAATATGATCTCGAAAAGGTCAATAAACGTCTCGTCGCACTCGGTGGCGCACCGGCAACCACCGGAAAGAACGCCAAAACGACCCCCACCGGCAACAACGACGAGCTAGTGATCCTCCGCAATGCCATGAACGACGCCTATAAAGCCTATATCAGCAGCGGCTCGTCGGACCCCGCCCTCAAGAAAAAATACGAGACGCTCCAAGCCGAATATCAACAAAAGATCGCCGCCACTCAACCCGATTTCGGCAGCGGGACCAGCGCCGACCCCGGTGAAAGCAAGGCCGCCCTCCTCGACAAGAAAAGCGATCTCGAAACCGATATCCGCGCCGGCGCCGACAATATCGTAGCCATCCAGGACAAGATCAACAGCATCAAAGGCAACCTGGCAAAAGACGCCAGCAAAGGCGCCGCCGTCGAATCGCTTATAAGGGATGCGGAACAGGCCAATAAAGACTACCTCACCGCCAAACAGCATTACAACGACGCGGTCGATATCACATCCTCCTCGGTGAGCAATTTCCGCCCCATTATCAGCGGCCAGCCGGCGATCAACCCGGAACCATCCAAACGCCTCCTCATCGTGGGGATGGCCGGCGCCTCCGCCCTGATCATCACGGTCCTCGTTATCGTGCTGGTGACCTATCTCGACTCTTCGATCAAGACCCCGGTGATCTTCTCCAAAACCGTAGGCCTGAAAATGATCAGTATGGTCAATTTCATGAACCTGCGTCAGAAAGATTTGGCCGAGATCATCACCAACCGCGAAACCACCCCGGACGACCTCAACAACAAACGCCATAACCAGTTCCGGGAATCCCTGCGCAAGCTCCGTCACGAGGTAGAAAGCAGCGGTAAAAAGATCTTCCTCTTCGCCAGCACCAAAAAAGGCGAAGGCAAGACCACCCTCATCCAGGCGCTCTCCTATAGCCTCAGCATGAGCAAAAAGCGGGTCCTCATCATCGATACCAACTTCTGCAACAACGACCTTACCTTGCAGCTCAATGCCGACCCCATCCTGGAAAAGATCCACCCAGGCCAGGGCCAAACGGTGCTTGGCCAGGTGAGGAACGCCGCCAAAGAAGTCGGACCTTCTATCTTCGCCATCGGTTCCGAAGGAGGTGACTATACACCATCCGAGATCCTGCCACGCGAGAACCTGCTGCAACACCTGCGGACTCTCGGGGACGACTACGACTATATCCTCCTCGAAGGCCCGCCCCTCAACGATTTCTCCGATTCCAGGGAGCTCGCCCAATATGTAGACGGCGTCATCGCCATCTTCTCGGCCCGCCACATCATTAAGCAAATTGACATGCAATCCATGTCCTTCTTCCATGAGCTCAATGGTAAGTTCTGCGGAGCCGTTCTGAATATGGTCAACCTGGATGACGTCAACGCGAGTTAATTTTATTCCGCTAACCAAATGATATTGACTAATACAGTAAACTCCGTCCACATGTATCTCCGCTCCTGCTGTCTTGCCGGTATCCCGGCCGCGCTTTTGCTTGTCCTGCTGGTCGGCGCAACAGACGCCATTGCTCAACGCCCTACCTCGAATGCGAACCTTTACCGACGGAAAACGGACAGCATGGCCGCCATCCGGCGCGGCATCCTTCCGGACTCGGCTATCGAGCACCGCCTGGTTGCGTTGGCCCTACAGGCGCCTCGCTACGATGCGGCAGGCCACCAGATCAGCATGGCGAAAAGCAACCTCATGCTGGCCAGGAGAGCCTGGTTCAACCTCCTCACCTTCTCTGTGAACTACAACGACCAGACCTTCGCCAAACAGAGCCCCACCACCTCGTATGTCTATCCCAAATATTACTTCGGCCTTATCATCCCCGTAGGCCTCTTCTTTACCATGGGACCACAGATCCATGCCGCCCGCGAGAACGTCCTGGTAGCCGAGGACACCCGCGAAGAATTGGCCCGGACCATCCGCATGGACGTCCTCACCAAATACCACACTTATAAGAACTATGAAGCCCTGATCCTGCTGCAGAATACCATCGTCGTCGACAACCAGGCCGCCGTCACCCAGATCGAACAAAAGTTCCGCGATGGCACCGTCTCCATCGACCAGTACAACGCCGCCGACAAAGCCTTTAGCGACGAAAAAGCCAAGCTGCTCAATCTCCAGCTGGCCCAGGACCTTGAGCGCCTCGATATCGAAAGGATGATCGGCGTTAGCTTCGATTCCGTAATAAAATAGACCATGAAAGCGCAAGCCACCAAACCCGGATTCTTCAGCAAGGCCTTCAACCTTCCCATCCTGGAAAAGAAAAGGCTGGCCTGGGTGGATTATCTCAAAGGGATCGCCATCGTACTCGTCGTCTACCGGCATGTGCTCGTCGGCATCCAACGCAGCGTGGCCACCGCCATCGAACACGGCGCACACATCCCTCCCGTTCCGGAATACCTGGAACATGCCAATATGATCTTCTTCAGCTTCCGCATGCCGCTGTTCTTTATCCTTTCCGGCATCTTCATCAGCGGCAGCCTCGCCAAGAGAACACTCAAACAGGTCCTCGGCATCAAATTCGAAAACCTTCTCTACCCCTATTTTATCTGGGTCACGCTCCAGATCACAGTTCAGATCCTGCTGGGTGGCAGTACCAACGCAAACAGATCCTGGATCGACTATACCTATATCTTCTGGCAGCCCCGCTCGCTGGACCAATTCTGGTACCTGCCGGCCCTGTTCAATACCACCGCGATCTACCTGCTGGTAAAGACCTATCTCAAACCGCCCATGTGGGCCCAGTTCGTCATCGGGGCAGCGCTCTACTTTGTTTCTCCATGGTGCCACGGGATCAGCATGATTGCCGACTGGATGGAGTTCTACATCTTCTTCGCGCTGGGCGACGCCATCGCCCCCTACTTCTGGCACGAACGCACGGAAAGGCTCCTGTCCAATGGCTGGCTGCTCCTGGCGATCACCCCGGTGTTCTTCATGACCCAGGTCTACTATCTGGCCCATATCCCTACTCCCGGACCCGGTGACGCGGACTTTCTCGCTATCGCCCTTATAGGCTGTCTGAGCATGTTCATCCTCGCGTTCCGCATGCAAAGCTGGAACGTCCTGCGCTTTCTTCGGGTCATCGGCTATCATTCGCTCTATATCTATGTCACGCATGTTTTCGTGGCCGGACTCATAAGGTTGGCCCTAACCCACGCCGGTATTCACAACCCCTTCGTGCTGCTGGGCGCCGGCATCTTCTTCAGCATCCTCATCCCCATCATGTTCTATAACCTGCTCGTCGTGAATGGACCGCTCTGGTGGATGTTCGCCTTCCGCAAGGAAAAACCCCAGCCCAAAAAAGTCCCCCCGGCCACGATCCCCGCCGCCACTACCGCATGAACCGCCGCAAAGCCATAACACGTATTGTATACACCGGTATCGGCGGCACCCTCCTTTTCGGCGGATACAAATGGTGGGACTGGCATAAAACGCCCGACATCGCCTGGCTGCAAAACCATAAAGACCTGGTGGCCGCCCTGTCGGAAACCATCATCCCCACCACCGATACGCCCGGCGCCCGCGAAGCAGGCGTTGCAGACTATATCTTCGTTATGCTCCGCGACGCCACCGATGTGAAGACCGCCAACAAATTCATCGACGGGCTCAAGGACCTTGACCACTATTGCCGCTCACACTACGACCGCTCTTATCCCCAATGCTCAGCCGAAGAGCAACGCACCGTGCTCCAACACTTTGCCGATAAAGCAAAACCATTCAACAATCTTGCGGGAAAGATCGAGACCGTCTATCTCGGGGCGCCGTTCTTCCACACCCTGAAAAGATTGACGGCGGAAGGCTACTGTACCTCGGAAGCCGGCGCCACAAAAGGACTCGCCTACCTCTACATCCCCGGGCATTACCAGGGCTGCATCGCGCTGCAACCGGGCCAAAAGGCATGGGCAACACGCTAAACCGGTCGAACCACCACGCTAAACACGCGTGAAGACGAGTTCGAACTTCCGCTTCTTCTTCAGGAACCACATCTCGTAATAGTTATAGGAACACCAGGCGATCACGCCCGTAACGGCCAGACAGGTCAAAGGATACACAAGGTCATAGACTAGCCGCAATTCCGGGTGGCCAATCACCTTGCGGAAGAATAGCAGGACAAACTGACACACCGCCGTATGAAACAAATAGATGCCAAACGATACCCGGCCCAGGGCCTTCAGCAACGGCTTCTCGAGCCGGTAAATGGAGTTTTCGATAACCGCAGCCAGCAACACATACCCATAAAGGATATCGCAGACGTAATGATCCACGAAGAGCTCAAAATATTCCTCGTGGGGTTTGATCAGCGAAAGCGTATACAAAAGCGCCAGCAGCGTCATCACCACCTGGATCCAGGGCCGGAAACATACCCGGAAAAAAGTCGCAAAACGCTCCCGTTGCCGGTAAAGCATCGCGATGAATAGTCCCCCGCCAAAAAGATCCAGCTTGTCGAACAACAACAAATGGTTCATCAAAGGGAACCGGTCCGGCGTCCACGACGTGATCACATGCGGCAGCAGGAACACGATCACCACCCGCACCACGACGCTGATGCCGAACATCACCACCAGCAAACCCGCCAGCTTCTTACGGAAGTTGTTCATCAGCAGGGGCCAGACGAGATAGAACTGTTCCTCGATACAAACACTCCAGCTGATCTCGAACATCCCGCGATTCGCACCTATAAAAGCGATCTGCATGTTCACCGAGAAGATCAACAAAAAAAGCAGGTTTAGCATCATCAGCGGAAACGTAGTGTCGTTGCCCCAGCCAAGTTTATCCGCCACATAAGGCGAGACAAACGTAAGGATCAGCCCATAGCCGAGATACAACGGCCAGATCCGCAACACCCGGCGCAAATAGAAGCTCCGGTAGCTCACCGTTCCGGTGGCATCCTTCTCCACCAGCAACAGGTAGCTTATCAAAAAGCCGCTTAAAATAAAAAAGAGATTGACACCCAGATTGCCGGTGTCGCTGAAAAGGCGGTCTACGAAAGGCACGGAATCGGAATACCCTTGCTTGAAGCCGAACGAATGCTGCAACAGCACCAGGAAAGCCGCGCAAAAACGGATCCCGTCGAGGTTCTTGAAATAGACTTTCACAAGTAAAAGTAACGTGAAATCGCTATATTTATGCGCGAAGGAAACAAAAAGATTATGGGCAATAGTTTCGACGCCATTGTAGTAGGTTCGGGTATCAGCGGCGGATGGGCAGCTAAAGAACTTTGTGAAAAAGGCCTCAAAACACTGGTAATCGAAAGAGGTCGTAACGTCGAACACATCAAAGACTACACTACCGCCTTCCTGCATCCCTGGCAATTCCCACACCACCTCGAGATCACCGAAGAAGATCGAAAAGAAAACCCCGTGCAATGCCAGGCGTACAACGAGGCATCCAGACAATTCTTCGTCAACGACCGCGAACATCCCTATATTCAGGAAAACCCTTTTTATTGGATCCGCGGCTACCAGGTAGGCGGCAGATCGCTCACCTGGGGCCGGCAATGCTATCGCTTGAGTGACCTCGATTTCGAAGCCAACGCCAAAGAAGGCATCGCCGTAGATTGGCCCATCCGCTATAAGGATATCGCTCCCTGGTATGACTACGTGGAAGATTTTGTCGGCATCAGCGGTAAGCCCGAAGGGCTCCCCCAGCTCCCCGACGGCCGCTTTCTCCCACCTATGGAGATGAACTGCATCGAAACCTATTTTTCCAATCAGGTCCGCGGGCATTATAACGACCGCATCGTTACCATCGGCAGAACAGCCAACCTCTCTCAGGGTTGGAAAGGCCGCGGACCCTGCCAGTATCGTAATCTCTGCGATCGCGGCTGCCCCTTCAGCGGTTATTTCAGCAGCAACGCCGCCACGCTTCCCGCAGCAGCAGCCACCGGCAATATGACCCTGCTACCGGACTCCATCGTGATCGAAGTGCTCTTCGACGAGAAAACCAATAAGGCCAGCGGCGTCCGCGTAATGAACGCACACACCCACCAGGTCACCGACTATTTCGCCCGCATCATCTTCCTCAATGCTTCGACCATCGCTACGGCAGCCATCCTTCTGAGCTCGGTCTCGCGCCGCTTCCCCACCGGGCTCGGCAACTCCAGCGGACAGGTCGGACATAACCTCATGGACCATTTCACCGGCACCGGCGCCATTGCCGAATACGATGGCTTCCCCGATCAATATTACTCCGGCCGCCGGCCCACACCCATCTATATCCCGCGTTTCCGCAACCTGCCCTCCGGTGTGCAACAAAAAGATTTTATCCGCGGCTATGGCTTCCAGGGCTCCGGCTCACGCCAGGAATGGCAGGACAAGCTCCTCGCCGGCGACTTCGGCATCAATTTCAAACAACAGCTCACCCACCCCGGCCCATGGATGATGTGGCTCGGCGCCTGGGGCGAGACCCTCCCCTACTACGAGAATAAGGTCACGCTGGATAAAGAAAAAAAAGACCGGTGGGGCCAGCCCCTGGTGCGCATTGCCTTCGAGTACCACGACAACGAAAAAGCCATGCAGAAAGATATCAGGAACACCGCCGTTGAAATGCTGGACAAAGCAGGATTCAGGAATATCCACCCTTATTTCCATCTCGCACCCGCCGGCTCCGCCGTCCACGAAATGGGCACCGTCCGCATGGGCCGCGATCCCAAAACCTCCGCCCTCAACGCCTTTAACCAGCTCCACGATGCACAGAATGTATTTATAACCGACGGCAGCTGCATGACCTCCGCCGCCTGTCAGAACCCTTCGCTCACCTATATGGCGCTCACGGCGCGGGCCTGCGATTACGCGGTCAATCAGCTAAAAAAAGGAGAACT
>JAICXX010000094.1 GCA_025934485.1 Chitinophagaceae bacterium | reverse complement strand
TATCTCACGCACACCGATTCGATGAACGAGGAATTCCTGTCACATTACCGGCTGATCATCCAGCTGGACTATGCGCCGTATGCCTGGAAACCCGCGGCGATGACTGCCTTCCAAAAATATATCGACGAGGGTAGAGGTGGCTGGGTGGGTTTTCACCATGCGACCCTGCTCGGCGAATTCGACGGTTATCCCATGTGGCCCTGGTTCCACGATTTCATGGGTGGCATCCGCTGGAAAAATTATATCGCCCGTTTCGCCAAAGCCAATGTCATCCTCGAAGACCACGACAACCCCGTGCTTCGCGGTATCCCCGATACTTTCCGTGTTCAAAAAGAAGAATGGTATACCTATGATAAAAGCCCACGCCCAAATGTTCACGTTCTTGCTCATGTGGATGAATCGTCTTACCAACCAGATACCTCCATTAAAATGGGCGACCACCCCGTGATCTGGACCAACGAACACGTCAAGGCCCGCAACGTCTACATTTTTATGGGGCATGACCCGATCCTGTTCGACGACAGCGTGTACCGGCATCTTTTCTCTAATGCCATCTTCTGGGCCGCCTCCGCGCCGCCCCGCCCCGCGCAGGCCTTCGCGCCGTCCCAGGCTCCGCCGGGCCTCATGGCCCAGGGCCAAGCCAGCGCCACCAAGCCCCCCCGCTACCGCGCCCTCGCATTCTTTTCCAACACCGTCGAACCCGACCACGTCGACTTCGCCCGCGACGCCATCCGCTTCTACGCCGCACAGGCCGCCCGTGAGAATTTCGCCCTCGACACCACGACGAACTGGGACAACTGCAACGACAGCCTCGGGAAATATAAGCTCGTGATCTGGCTCAACGACTTCCCTCACACCGAAACACAACGCACCGCCTTCCAGCAGTATATGGAACACGGCGGCGCCTGGCTGGGCTTTCACGTCTCCGGCTATAACGACAAGGGTACGAATTGGCCCTGGTTCGTCCATTTCTTCGGCGATGCCGTATTCCTCGACAACAGCTGGCCGCCGCTTCCCGCGCGACTCATTGTAAACGACACGAAAGATCCGGTTACCCATCGTCTGCCGGATCACTACATCGCACCGATCAATGAATGGTATGGCTGGCAACCCAATCCTCGTAATAATAAAGATGTAAAAGTCCTGGTAACGCTCGATCCGTCGAATTACCCTCTTGGCAAAAAAGACATCTTACGCAGCGGCGATATTCCCGTGGTCTGGACCAATACCCGCTATCACATGCTCTATCTGAACATGGGCCATGGCGATCACATCTTCGATTCACCCATTCAGAACCGGATGTTCGAAGACGCGATCCACTGGCTGGGCAACCGCTGATTGCCCCCGGCCCTGCGGCTCACTGCCCCATCCAATCCTTGAACCCGCCCACCCGTTCACGGCTCACGATGGTATCGGCTTGCGTCGGCGGCGCGAGCTCCAGCTTGAGCCGTCCTCCCAGCCAGGTATAGACCTTGCGGATCGCCTCGATATTGACCAGCAGCTGCCGGTTGACCCGATAGAACTGTCGTGGATTCACCGAGGCCTCCAGGTGCTGTAGCGTGTTGTCGAGTAAAAAACTGGCGCCATTGAAGTCGGTGGCATAACATAATTTTCCGTCGGCATGACAATGCGCCATCGCCGAGGTCTTGAGAAAAGTGAGCTGTTGGCCTCGCTTGATCAGCAACCGCTCGCGGTATTTGGATGGACTCATTTCATGTACCAGCCGCTCGATCTTCGTTGCAAGATCCCCGTTGCCGCCATGCAGCTTTTGATATTTCTCTATCGCCGCCGTTAACTCCACTACGTCTACAGGTTTCAGGAGGTAATCGATGCTATTGACCTTGAAAGCCTTGAGCACATAATGGTCGAAGGCCGTGGTGAAGATCACGGGCTGCGCCAGCTGCACCTGCTCGAAGATGGAAAAGCTGATCCCATCGGCGAGCTGGATATCCATGAACAACACATCGATGCCGTCGGCCTCCCCGCTTCCCAGATAGCTCACAGCCGCTTCTACACTGTCGAGCGTGCGGACCACCTCGATCCCCTTGCCGAGATCATGCAGCATCCGGCCAAGCCTGGTCGCCGCGGGGGCTTCGTCTTCTATGATGATGACTTTCATGCTCGGTTTCATACGATCAATGGAATGCGTACCGTAAAGCTCTCGGGTCCTTCTTCTACTTCTACCTTTTTGTTTCCCAGCAACCGGTACCGGTTTCGGATATTGTCGAGCCCTATACCCGTCGATTCGACAAGCTGATTCTTTTTCTGTAACGTATTGCTCACGACCAGGTGCTCATTGCCGGCATAGATATCGATGCGCAACGGCTTGGCCGAAGAGACGATGTTGTGCTTGATCGCATTTTCCATCAGGATCTGAAGCGACAACGGCGCCACCCGTTGCTGTAACAGTTCGTCGGCGACGCGGATCGAGATATTGAGGTTCTCGCCAAAACGTGTCTTCAGCAAAAAGGCATAGGCCTCGAGCACTTCCAATTCTTCTTTTAATGCTATGCTTTGCTCATCCCGCACCTCCAGGATATGCCGGTATACTTTGGAAAGCTGTTGTACAAAATCGATCGCAGCGCCGGGGTTATCGGGTATCACGGCGCTCAACGTGTTTAGATTATTAAAGAGAAAATGCGGATTCACCTGCGTCTTTAGCGCATAAAGCTGCGCCTGAAGACTCTCTCTTTTCAGCAACTCCTTTTCCTCTACGGATTTACGCAGCTCGCTCACGAAGTACACACTTTCATAGATCGCGCACACCAGCATCGTGCAAAGGATCGTAGCGGCATTGGAATCGATGGCGATATCGCCTGGCGTAAGCATGTAGCCGGCACCCCGCAGTTGATTATCGCAATCTTTAAAGACGATGAGCCCCAGCACATTGTTGATCAGCAGCACATAGAGCAAAATGACGCTCATCTCCACCCAAAGCCGTTTCTTGACCTGCCCAAAAAGCGGGTATCTTGTTCGGGCCCAGATCATGGTGAACCGGCATCCCGCCCAGATCGCCGAGGTGATCACGAGACAAGGCCAGAGACTGGCCCAGCCCAGATACGGCGGCCGGCCGATCCGCCAGCCAAAAAAGACGATCGGTATCAGGAAAGTGAACACGCCGACACCGGCGATTACCACCAGCCGGTCATCGAACCCTATCTTGTCGCTTTTCCAACGCATACCATAAAAGTACGAATTCGACCCAAGTGCCGGCATGAATTAACGCCGGTTCATTCCCGCCTTTCGACAGCTCACTCCTTTTCTGTTGTGCTCCCCGAATCGCTCCGATATGTTTGTGCCGAAAATAAACGCTGGCTATGAAAAAATTAACCATCCTCACGCCTGTCACACCCACCCGCTTCTGGTTGCTGGTCGCCCTTCTTTGCGCCTCATTAATGACCTTCGCCCAATCGACCCAGGTTGTGCGCGGCGTCGTGACGGACAAGACCTCGGAAATGCCGGTTGCCGGCGTCTCGGTGACGATACCCGGTACCAACCTTGGCGCCGTCACGGACGAATCGGGCCGCTATATCCTTCCAGCCGTTCCCCTGGGTCGCCATGCGTTTGCTTTTGGCAGCGCCGGCTATCATCAGATTACCATTCCGGAGGTTTTGGTAGCCGCCGGACACGAGGTCATCCTCGACGCAGCATTGGAGCAGCGGCTGGTGACCCTGAATACGTTTACGATTACCGCGCGGTCGGCGAAAAAAGGCGCGGCGACCAACGAGTTTGCTGCCGGCAGCGCCCGCTCGTTCAACCCCGAAGACGTCACCCGCTATGCCGGCGGCCGCAATGACCCTTCCAAACTGGTGAGCAATTACGCCGGCGTGGCCGCTAACAGCGATGCCCGTAACGACATCGTGGTTCGCGGCAACTCCCCTGCCGGGGTGCTCTGGCGTATCGAAGGCAGTCCGGCGCCAAGTCCCAATCATTTCTCGACCCTCGGCACCACCGGGGGGCCGGTGAGCGCGTTGAATACGGATATGCTCAAGACCTCGGATTTCCTCACCGGCGCTTTCCCCGCCGAATACGGTAACGCCGTAGCCGCCGTCTTCGACATCGATTTCCGCAGCGGCAACAGCAGCAAACACGAAGAGATGTTCCAGTTCAATATGTTCAGCGGACTCGAAGCTACCGTCGAAGGGCCGCTCAATAATAAAAACAACGGTGCGGCATATCTCGCCAGTTACCGGTATGGCGTGGCTCAAATCGCGCAGAGCGTTGGTCTCAACATCGGCACACAGGCCGTTCCGCACTACCAGGACTGGGCTTTTAATATCACCACGGGGAATGGCGCTCTCGGCAAATGGTCCTTCTTCGGTATGGGTGGCCTCAGCAATATCGCGTTGATCGGCAGCAAGGTGGACTCCACCGATTTCTATGGCCAGCCGGATCAGGATGCCTATGACAAAAGCAATTTCACCTATGTAGGCGTAAAGAATACGCTCGATCTAGATAGCCGGACTTATCTGCGTACCGTGGTTACCTATGCGCATACCCTGGATAAATATGATCAATACCGCTATCCCGATCCGGTGCCGCCTTATGAGAACCGCTGGCTCAATTATACGTCCGACAACCGCACCAGTTCCTTCCGCTTTTCCTCTTTTCTGAACAGGAAGGTCAACAGCCGGTTCTCCTATCGTATAGGCGCCTCCGGCGAAGCGCTCGGTCTGAATATACAGGTATTGGATAAAACGGCGCGTCCTGCTAAGGCTCCTTTCGATACGGTGAGCAACTACGATGGGACGCCGTTCCTGTTGCAGTATTTCGGTCAGTTCAAATACCGCTTCAGCGAACAATTCAGTGTGATCGGCGGGGTCCACGGGATGCACTTCGAACAAAGCTCCGCGGTCGAGCCACGTTTGTCTTTCGTATACCAGCTGCCTGTGGGACAATCGGTCTCCCTGAGCTATGGATTGCATAGCCAGCTGCAACCACTGCCGGTATATTTCCAGACGTATGATGAAACGGAGCATACCCGCGATTCGACCAATCGTAAGCTCGGCTTTACCCGGGCGCAGCATGTCGTTCTCGGCTACGAATGGCGTTTTCTTCCCCAATGGCGATTCAAAGCCGAAGCCTATTATCAATATCTCTTCGATGTCCCCGTCGAGCGTACTTCCAGCGGCTTTTCCATGCTCAATGCCGGCGCCGATTTCGGTTTCCCGGATAAAGTTGGGCTTGCGGGCAAAGGCTCAGGTTCCAATAAAGGCATCGAGCTCACCCTCGAGCGGTTTTTGAACAAGGGATATTATGTATTGCTCACGGGCTCGCTCTTCGATTCGCGTTACAAAGGCAGCGACGGCATCGAACGCAACACCGCTTTCAACTACAAATATGTGTTCAACGTACTTGCCGGCAGGGAGTGGCGTGTCGGTCACTCCGGCTCGAATGCTTTTACGCTCGATGCCCGCGTGTCCACCATTGGTGGGCGTTATGCTACGCCGGTGGATGTTGCCGCTTCGCTCAAAGCCGGGTATGAGATCGACGACACGCTGCATTATTTTTCGGACCGGCTCGCCGATTATTTCCGGCTCGACACCAAATTCGGCTATCGGACAAATAGCAAAAAGCACAAGCTCAGCCAAACCGTTTATCTCGATCTGCAGAATATCACGAACCGGAAGAATATCTTTATCCTCGAATACGATCAGGCTAAGGGCAACACCGTGCCGGTGTACCAGATCCGCTTCTTTCCCGATATCTTGTATCGTATTGATTTCTAAGGTATGTCGACCAGGCCCAAAACTTGCATAGGCTAGGTCATGCGACCACATAGCACCGTAATAACCTTATTTATCAGGTCGATCCTTTTCCTTGCTCTCGTCCCAGGGCCGGCGTCTGTGGTCGCGCAAAGTCCTGCGCGTGCCAATGTACAAGATCCCGCGTCCGCAATTGCCCGATCTATCACGGGTTCTCGGCGCACCGTGCCTTCCGCGTCCGATTCTACGCATCGCCCCTTACGCGCCATGACCATCGGCCCTCGCGGCGAACACTTCGCTGTTCGCGTCCTCGCAAACCATCTGAGCGATCCCTGGTCGGTGGTCTATGGCCCCGACCGTTATCTGTGGATCACGGAGGAGAAGACCTATCGCGTGAGCCGTCTCGATCCGTCGACCGGCAGGCGTCAGATGGTCCTTGATCTCGCCGGCGACCGGCATTTTCCACGTTATGATAGTATCGGTGAGGAGCTCACGGAAAAGCCGTGGCCGGAAGGGGGGCTGATGGGCCTTGCCGTGCACCCGGATTTGCTCAAAGGTAAGCCATGGGTCTATATGGTTTATATCTATCGGTTTCGGGGGGTTGATAGTCCGGGCAGTGGCTGCGCGCCACATTACAAAGGTTGCTTCTTCACGACAAAGCTCGTGCGATATACCTGGGATGCCCGAAGGGAGCGACTGATCGATCCCGTTATATTATGCGATACGATCCCGGGAAGCAGCGACAACAATGCAGGCCGTCTCCTCATCGCTCCGGTGGACGGCCGTGAGTATTTATTTTATGGGATTGGCGATCTTGGCGCGGGCCAGTTCGACAATGCAGGGCGGCTCAATCACGCGCAGCAGAAGGATTGTTACGAGGGTAAGATCCTCCGCTTCAACACCGAGCCCGACGGCGACCCCGGCGTCTTCGACCGTTGGGTCCCCAATGATAATCCGTTCAACGGCCCCCGCGTTTCCCGCCAAAACGCCGTCTGGAGCTATGGCCACCGCAACCCCGAGGGTCTCGCGTACGCGGTGATCGATGGGGTGGGGCGCCTCTACTCCTCCGAGCATGGACCGTATTCGGATGATGAGATCAACCTCATCGAGAAGGGCAAGAACTATGGTCATCCATTGGTCATCGGCTTTGCGGATGGAAATTACGATGGATTGGCTGCAAGTGTTACGAACTACAAGGATGTGCCGGGGCGTTGGCACACCAGTTATCCGACGATCGTCAGCGAGCGTGTCAACCGCGATGCGTTGGGCGTCGACTACCGCGATCCGCTGAAGACCTTCTATCCCAATTCAAATACGTTTCTCAGAAAGTTATTTGTCTACAACCGCGCTACCGGCGACGAGGGGCATTGGCCCTCCGAGGCACCCAGCAGTCTTGCCGTCGATACATCGGACGCGATCCCCGGCTGGAAGAATTCGCTGTTGATGCCTTCGCTCAAGACCCATCGGCTCATCCGCCTCAAGTTGAGCTCGCGCGGCGACCGTATCGTCAGTGACACCCTCACCTATTTCCCCCGCACTGGCCGTATCCGCGACGTCACCATCTCCCCCGATGGCCTCCATCTCTATCTTGCCGTCGACAGTTCCGCCTTCACCTCCGTCCCCTCCCGCGCCGAACTCCGCCAGGAATCCTACCGCGGCTGCATCGTCGAATTCACCTACCTGCCCATCCCTCCGACCAACGCCCTCGATCCCCGCCGCCTCAGGTCCCGTGGCGCGGCGCAAAAGATATGCACATTTTAAGTGTATCCATCTACCTCCTCATCTCCTGCATAAACTGCCCCGGCGTCTTCCCAAACTCCTTCTTGAAAGCCTTCGTAAAATAAGATTGCGTCTGTATACCCACCCGCATCATGACCTCCGTCAAGCTCACATCCTCATGCGTCATGATCTCGACCGCCTTCTTCAACCGGATCGTTCGGATAAAGTCGCCAATGGATTGTCTGCTGATCCCTTTGATCTTTTGATACAGCCGCGTGCGGCTCGTGCCCATCTCCTGGCAAAGCCAGTCGATATTGAAATCGGGATTCGCCAGTTGCGAGTCGATGGTCTGCAACAGCTTCGTCATGAACTCGCGGTCTTTCTCGGAATGCACCAGGTCCATCGCCTCCACATGCGCCTCACGCGTATACCGCTCTTTTAGCTTCCTGTCCACGCTGAACCGGTTGCGTATCGTCAACAACAACAGCTCCATGTTGAGCGGTTTGCCAAAATAATAGTCGGCGCCGGCATCCAGCCCCTCCATTTGCGCCGCCGCCGCAGTCCGGGCCGTGAGGATTAGGAAAGGGATATGACAGGTATCGATATCATTTTTGACAGCGCGGCAAAAAGCGAACCCATTCATCCCGGGCATGATGACATCACTGATGATCATCCCCGGTGAGATCTCCCGCGCCTTATCCAGGCCCTCGGTACCGTCGGCGGCCTCGATCACCTGGTAGGTAGGACTCAGACTATCTTTGAGAAAATGCCGCAGCTCTTCGTTGTCCTCTACTAAAAGGATCGTTTCCACCGGCGGCAGATCGACCCGCCCTACGGCCAAATCAGCTCCCGGCGCGGCCGCAGGGTCAGCTCGCGAAACGGGCGGGAGATCGCTGCCGGGCATCGTCGCCTCCAGGCGCACGCCGCCTTCCACCATCGCGCGTTTTTCCTCTTTCCGGTAATCTCCCTCCTCCACAGGGATGCCGATAATGATCTCCGTGCCTTTGAGCCGCTCGCTATAGACATAGATATCACCCTTATGCAATAAAGCCAGGCTCTTCACAAAGGCAAGCCCAACCCCCGACCCCAGATGCGAATCCGTGATCCGATAATAGCGTTCGAAAAGATGATGGATCGACTCCGCCGAGATCCCGATACCGGTGTCGGCGACGCGGATATACGCATAGCGGCCGCCACGGAAAGGATTCTTCAACACCAGCTCATTCGCAAAAGAAGGGGAAAAGTCGTCCAGCGTAGGCAGCACTTCCAGCGTGATCTGCCCGCCCGGCTTCGTGTACTTAAAGGCGTTATGCAGGAGGTTGAGCACGATCTTCTCGAGCACCTGCCGGTCGAACCAGGCGCTCGCCGGCCCATCCGTCCCGAGCGAGAAATCGACCTCTTTCTGTATTGCCCAGTCCCTGAACTCCTCCGCCAGCTCCTCCATAAAGGCGGGGAGGTTGCCAGGCAGGACGTGGAGTTTCAGCGACCCGCTCTCCAGCTTGCCAAAGTCCATGAGCTCGTTGATGAGGCTCAGCAGCCGCTGCGCATTCCGGTGCATCGACGCCAGATACCGGCTCGTCGGCGCGCCGGGGTCTTTCATCATCCGCTCCAGCGGCCCCAGGATCAGCGACAGCGGTGTCCGGAATTCGTGGCTCACATTCGTAAAGAATTGCAGCTGCACCTGCCGGATCTCTTCACGCTTTCGCGCCTCCATCTCACGGAGCTTCAGCGCCGTCCGGAACCGGTATACCGCATAAAGCGCCAGCAGGCCCGACAGGACAAGCAGCGAGATGAACCACCCCGTTTTCCAAAAGGGCGGTGTGATCACGATGCGGATGGAAGTACCCTCTTCGTTCCAAACGCCGTCGTTATTCGACGCCTTGACCCGAAAGGTGTAATCGCCGGGACCCAAATTCGTATAGGTGACCTTATTCTCTTTACCTACATAGTTCCAGTCGGTGTCCAGTCCTTCAAGTTTATAGGCATATTGATTATTCTCCGGCGTTACGAAGTTCAGCGCGGAAAAGCTCAACGAAAACGTCGACTGCCGGTACGACAACCGAATGCTACGAGTCATGCTGATATCGGCAGTCAGGGGAGACCCCGCCACACCCGGTTCCATGAGCCGATTCGACATCTGTAATCCTGTGATATACACGGGTGGAACAAAACCATTCGCCCTGATCGCCCCGGGATAGAAACAGTTGAAGCCGTTGATGCCGCCAAAGTACATCTCCCCGTCCTTGGTCTTGAGAAAGGCGTTGGCCTCGAATTCCAGATCCTGCAGTCCATCGCCGGTATTGTATTTTGAAAAGGCAGAGGTGTTGGGATTCAGCGAGGTCAATCCATTGGACGTGCTGATCCAAAGATTGCCCTGCCCGTCTTCGGTGATGCCTTTGACGAATTCGTTGGCAAGGCCGGCCTTGGTGGTGAACAGCCGGAAGCTGTCGCGTTCGGCATCCAGCACATAAAGTCCCTTTTGGCCCACCCAAAGCCGCCCCTTACTGTCGGCGAACAATACCCGCAGATCAGGCAGCCGCTCAAAAGAAGAAAAATAATGGGTGAAATGCCTCGTGTCCGGATGCCAGCAGTTCAATCCGCCGTCATCCGTGCCGATCCAGATGCGTCCTTCTTTGTCTTCCAGCAGCGATACGATGTCCTTCCCGGAAAGACTCGTCGTACCGCTGGGGTCGTCGATCACCCGGCGGAACGTTCCGTGCGCCGGATCAAAAAGGTCCAAACCACCATAATAGGTCGCAACCCAAAGATTGCCTGCATAATCCTCGATGGTCTTTTGGACGAAGTTGGAAGAGATGGAATGCGGATCACGGGGATCATTGACATACCGCGTAAAACTACCGCGCGAAGCATCAAAAAGATTCAGCCCGCCTCCCCATGTCGAGACCCATAACCTGCCCTGCCTGTCCTGCATCACGTCGAGCACGGCATTGGAACCCAGGCTCCGGTCGCTGAACGGGTCGTTGCGATAATTCTTGAAATTATGCTGGTCCCGGCGAAACAGGTCGAGACCACCGCCATCGGTGCCCACCCAGATATTCCCACTCTTGTCTTCACAAAAGGTTTTGACATCGCTATAGCTCAGACTGCCGGGCGTAGGCTCTTGGCGGTACAGATCGAATTTCTCGATGCCCGGCGAATAGATATTGATGCCCCCACGATGTGTGCCCACCCATAGATTACCTTGCTTGTCTTCGAATAAGGCGCTGATGGTCCGTTGCGACAAGCTGCTGCCGTTCCCCGGCTCATGGGCATAATGATAGAAATTGCCTGCAGGTTGGTGCAAGAGGTTCAACCCGCCATTGATGCTTCCGGCCCAGAGCTGCCCCTTGTGGTCCATCAGCATGCACTTGATCATATTGTTGCCAAGACTCGAAGCATCCTTATCGGAATGACCATAGCGGGTAAAAGATCGCCGCAGAGGGTCGAAAAGATAAAGTCCGTCGTCTTCCGTACCCAGCCAGAGATCACCCTGGCGATCGGTCTGCATGGCGATGATGGTATTCCCGCTGGCGTTGGTGACCGCCGGGTTTTCCATGGCGGTGAACTGGCCGGTTGAAGCATCGAACTGATCCAGCCCGCTTTGTGTTCCCACCCAGATCATCCCGCTCTTGTCTTCGAGTAAACAAAGGATGCGGTCATCCCGCAGGCTGCCCGGTCCGCCGCCCATGTGGAAGGAACGGCATCGGCCCGTGGCCCGGTCCAGCAGATTGAGCCCACCGCCGTACGTGGCGACCCAAAACCGTCCCTTATGATCTTCCAGCATGGCGGTTATGATATTGTGGCTAAGTGTAGCGCTATCCCCCTCGCGGTGTTTCCATCTTTTAAATGTCCCATGGGCCGGATCAAAAAGATTCAATCCGTTCACCGTGCCCACCCAAAGCTCATGACTCCGGTCTTCATAGATACACCGGATATAGCTCTCACTTAAAGAGGTACTGTCCGAAGGGTCATTACGAAATACGATGATGGTATGACCATCGTATCGGTTAAGCCCGTCCCGGGTGCCGATCCACATAAAACCACGGTTGTCCTGACAGATGGCTTCGATGGTGCTGTTCGATAACCCCTGTTCCCCGGACAGATGCGTAAACCGCAGTCTGGGTTCCTGCGCCCGGGCTGACAAAAAAATCCCCACCGAGGCCAACACCATTATTATATAAATGCCAAACCACCTCCACATAATAAACAAATTTAATAACCTGCCCCCAGCTTTCACCGGTAATTAATGCCCCAAAGGCCAAAACGGTCGATTTGAACAATAGAATTGATCGATAGAACAAAGCCTTCGGCCACCCCGCGCCTAACTTGCCTTACCGATCAAAACTCTCTCATTATGGCACGAGGCGATAGCCGACTGCATAATGCCATTGAAAAAAAATTGACTCATTATGACAAAACGATTGCTTGTAAGGATGCAAATCCTTCTATTTTTCCTATGCATCGGCTTCACCCTGTCCGCTCAAAAAAGGACTATCAGCGGGCGGGTAACCGATGTCAAAGACGGCTCCCCACTCGCCGGAGTCTCGGTTCAGCCAAAAGGTGACCTGAAAAATGGTACGGTCACGAACAGCGACGGAAGTTTCACCCTGTCCGTAGGGCCCAATGTAAAATTTTTGACTTTTTCGATCATTGGCTATGGCTCCGAGGATCATGCCCTGGGTTCAGGCCCAATGTTGATCGCCCTTTCACAAGGGACCGCGAATCTTAACGAGATCGTCGTCATTGGCTATGGTACGACTAAAAAGAAAGACCTCACCGGCGCCGTGACGGTGGTCGATGAAAAGGAATTTCAGAAAGGCACCATCACCACTCCGGAACAAATGATCGCCGGTAAGGTGCCGGGCGTATCGATCATTTCCAATAGCGGCGAACCGGGAGCCGGCAGCACTATCCGCATTCGCGGCGGCTCCTCCCTAAGCGCCAACAACAATCCGCTCATCGTCGTCGATGGGGTGCCACTCAACAACGACGTGTTGCAAGGCCAAAAGAGTGTGATCCCTGGCGCCGGCAGCGCCCTGAGCTTCATCAACCCCAATGATATCGAATCGTTTACCGTTCTCAAAGACGCCTCCGCAACGGCCATCTATGGCGCCCGGGCCGCCGGCGGAGTGATCATCATTACCACAAAAAAAGGTGGCACCGGACCGGTAAAGCTCAGCTTAACCAGCGCCAACTCGGTGAGCACGCTCATAAAACAGGTACCCGTCCTGAGTGCGGCGCAGTTCCGCTCGGTAGTCAACGCCAATGCGACCGCCGCACAGATCGCTACGATGGGGTCCGCCAGCACTAACTGGCAGGATCAGATCTTCCAGACCGCCTTTGGGTCGAACGACAACCTCAGCATCAGCGGCGGGATCAAAAAATTGCCCTATCGCGTTTCCATAGGTTACCAGGACCAAAACGGTATTCTGAAGACCGACTATCTCAAAAAGACCTCCGCCGCGCTTACCCTTAGCCCCGTTTTATTCGACAACCATCTTAAGATAAACGTTCATCTGCTGGGCGCCCTGGAATCCACCCGATTCGGCAATAACGCTGCCATCGGCGCAGCGACCACCTTCGACCCCACCCAATCAGTATATTCCAAAAGCCCCCGTTTCGGTGGTTATTGGGAATACCTGGACCCGACCACGGCCACCGGCCTTAAGGCCCTCGTTACCCGAAATCCCCTTGGCCTACTGGAAGAACACTACAATACCTCCAGCCCCAAAAGGAGCATCGGCAATATTCAGCTCGATTACAAATTCCATTGGCTGCCGGACCTGCACGCCAATGTCAATGCCGGTTACGACGTGTCCGACGGGCAAGGACATACCCGCACTACCGACAGCGCCGCGGAGACCTATGTCGCCAATGCACCCGGCAACGGCGAGAACAATCCCTATAAATTAACGAACACGAACACCGTATTCGAGGCCTACCTCAGCTATGCCAAAGACCTGCCCCGGATTAAAAGTCATGTTGACATCCTGGGCGGGTACTCTTTTAATAACTATCTGACCACGCTCTACAACTATGCGCAATACTATGCCAATGGCGTGATGATTCCCAGTACCACACCCGCTGCGCCCAGCGACAAACAAGAGCATACGCTGATCTCTTATTTTGGTCGCGCCAACTTTAGTTACAACGAGAGATACCTGCTGACCGCCACCCTCCGTGATGACGGATCTTCCCGTTTTGCACCTCAGAATCGCTGGGCCTTGTTCCCCTCGGCGGCCCTGGCCTGGAATATCAAAAACGAGTCCTTCTTAACAAATGTTGACGCGGTATCACAATTGAAACTCCGGCTTGGATACGGCCTTACGGGTCAGCAGGACGGTATCGGCAACTATGATTACCTCGCTTACTATAGTCTTAGCGACTCCAGTGCCGCCTATATCTTCGGCGATAACGTTTATCAGGGTTACCGCCCCGCGGGTTTTTATTCTGCCCGGAGGTGGGAACAGACAGCAACGTCCAATGCCGGCCTCGACTACGGCTTTCTCAACAACCGCATCTACGGTAGCATTGACGTATATTACAAAAAGACGACGAACCTCCTCAACAACGTAACTCAACCCGCTGGCAGCAATTTCTCCGCCTATATCGTCGCGAATGTTGGCTCCATGACCAACCAGGGCATCGAGTTCAATCTCGGTTTTCAGCCCATCCGGTCCAAGGACCTTACCTGGGATGTGGCCTTTAACGTGACGTACAACAAGAACAAGATCACCAACCTCACCGTGATCCCTAACGACACTGCCTACCCTGGTCTTCCCGGCGGAACCATTGCCGGTGGCATTGGCGGCGGCACCGCCGAGATCAGCGCCGTTGGCGGACCCAAAAATACCTTCTATCTGTACCGGCAGGTATACAACGCCGGCGGTCAGCCCATCGAAGGGGTCTTCGTTGATAAGAACAACGATGGTGACATTAACCAGAGCGATCTCTACAAAAGCAAGCCCGCCGATCCGCAAACCTTCCTGGGCTTCACGACAAACGTGACGTGGCGACGCCTCAATGCCGGCTTCGTCCTCCGGTCGAGCCTCGGCATGTACGACTATAACAATATCTGGAGCCAAACGGGAAATCTCAACCAGATCAAAGGCAATCCCGCCCTTTACAACGCTTCTGCCAATTACCTGACTACCCATTTCCGCGGAGTCAACGCGCAGAACCTGCTTAGTGATTATTACATCTCGAACGCGTCGTTCCTGCGGATGGACAATATCTATATCGGTTATAACTTTGGCGCGCTGCAGCATACCCGTACCAACCTTCGCATCACCGCCGGCGTACAGAATGTGTTTGTGATCACTAAATACAAAGGCCTCGATCCGGAGATCGGCGC
Organism: Chitinophagaceae bacterium; assembly: GCA_025934485.1. Classification (GTDB taxonomy): domain Bacteria; phylum Bacteroidota; class Bacteroidia; order Chitinophagales; family Chitinophagaceae; genus Puia. Next base: position 7,987 of record JAICXX010000094.1, on the reverse strand, counting down.
CGGCACCGATAATGGTCTGGGTAATCCGGGCATCGACAACAATCTTTATCCCAGACCCAGAGTCTTCAACCTTGGTCTGAACCTGGATTTTTAAACCGATAGATCCAAAAACACACAAGTATGAACATCAAAATATTCGCCGCCATCACCGCTTTCAGCATGCTGATGGCCGCCTGTACAAAAGATCTCAACCGTCAGCCTTCCGACGCTATTACAGCCGCGGATGTCTACAGCACTCCGCTCGGGTATAACCAGGCCATGGCCAAGGTCTACGCGGCCTTCGCCAATACAGGTAACGTCGGGGGTACCGGTAGCGCCGACCTTCCTTCACAGATCATCGCGGACGAGGGCAACTCCGACTTCCTCCGCCTGTATTTCAACCTCCAGGAACTCACGACCGACGAGGCGGCCTGGAGCTGGGAGAGCGACGCCGGTATCCAGGGTCTGCATGAGATGAGCTGGTCCTCCAACAATGCCATCATCGATGGCCTCTATTACCGCAGCTTTTTCCAGATCACGCTCTGCAATGATTTCATCGCGCATTCTACCGATGCGGCACTCGCTGGCAAAGGGTTTTCCAGTGCTACAGTCGACACGATCAAAGCCTATCGCGCCGAAGCCCGGTTCCTCCGTGCCTATCAGTATTGGGTGCTTATGGACCTCTTCGGCAACCCGCCCTACGTCGATGAGACGATGGCTATCGGCACCTTTATCCCCAAACAGATCAGCCGTGCCGATCTCTTCAAATACGTCGAATCCGAGCTCATAGGCGCCGCCGATAGCGGGCTCATCGCTCCGCATCAGAATCAGTTAGGCCGCGCCGATCAGGCTGCTGCATGGGCGTTGCTGGCGCGTTTGTATCTTAATGCCCAGGTCTATACGGGGACTGCACGTTATACCGATGCGATCACCTATTGCAATAAGATCATTGCCGCCGGCTATTCATTGCATAAGGACTATAGCACCTTGATGCTGGCCGATAACAGGAACAATACCGACGAGAACATCTTCGACATCGAATACGACGGTAAATATATCCAGAACTATGGCGGTACCACCTACCTCATCCACGGCCCTGCGGCTATACCCGATTCGGTCTCGGGTTGCAACGGCAGCTGGAGCGGATTGCGTATGACGCAGGACTTTATCTCGAAGTTTCCCGACCCCAGCGGCGCCACCGACCACCGCGCCGAGTTCTGGACCACCGGCCAGACAGTCGACATGACCAGCCTCTATACCTCTACAGCTGGCCTCAGCACCTTCAAATACCGCGACGTCACCAGCACCGGCGCCAAAGATCCCGATCAGGACCCTGCCGGCAATTATTCCAGCATCTACTTCCCGCTCTTTCGTTTCGGCGAGATCTATTTGGACTATGCCGAAGCGGTGGTCCGCGGCGGTTCGGGCGGAGATGCCAATACGGCACTAGGTTATATCAATGCGCTGCGCGGCCGGGCCTATGGAGACAGCGGCACGTATACGATCAACGCGAGTCAGCTTACCCTGCCCTTTATTTTGGATGAACGTGGCCGCGAGATGTACTACGAATGCTGCCGGCGCACCGATCTCATCCGCTTTGGCGAGTTCACGACCGGCACCTATCTCTGGGCCTGGAAGGGTGGGGTCCTCGGCGGTACCGCGGTGGATGATAAATACAATCTCTTCCCCATTCCAACCACCGATCTATCCGCCAACCCCAATCTTAAACAAAATCCGGGCTACTAATTATATAAATGCTTAGACATGAAAAAGATCTTCGCCGCAATCGCCCTCTTTACTTTGCTACTCTCCGGCTGTAGCAAAAACATCACGGAACCCGTGTTACATTCGCCGTCCGGCGTCAATGGCTTTACCGAATCAGCCAGCTCCGTCGTCCTTTCTTCCGCCAACGACTCGGCGACCGTCGCCGTATTCAGCTGGCAGGCCGCCAACTATGGTGTCACCACTCCGGTGACCTATAGCATCCAGATCGACCAGCCTTCCGACACCAGCGGCGCCAATGCCTGGGGCAATGCCATCAATACGACCATTACCACCGGCAGCCTGACCAAATCCTGGCTGGGTACCGATTTCAACCACATCATGAATCAGCTGGGTGTACCCAATGGCGTAGCCAGTACCGTTGTCATCCGGCTAAAACAGGCCGTCAACCAAAGTACCGGGGACTCCTCCACGGTTCCGACATTGATGTCCACCCTGACCATGACCGTGACCCCCTATAAGGTCGTCCTCATCTATCCCAAGTTGTATGTTGCTGGCGACTGGACCAATCCCTCATGGACGCCGGCGAACCAGCCGGGCTTTGTCCTTGCTTCTACTCTAAGCAACGGGTCATACGAAGGGTATGTTTGGTTCCCCAACTCGGGCAACAATTTCAAATTGACTTCGGAGCCCGATTGGAACGGCACCAACTACGGCTGGGGAACCTCCGCCACTACGATGAGCACCAGCGGCTCCGCTGGTAACTTGTGGTCTGCAGGTCCCAATTATACCCGCGTGGTAGCCGATGTCAACCAGCTTACGATCAACTATACGACTACGAAGTGGGTGGTGGCCGGTGATTTCAACAGCTGGAGCCTGACCGGCAACCCCATGACCTTCAATCCCGCTACCAACACCTGGACGGCTACCGGTGTGCAGATGACCGCCGGCAACCAATGGAAATTTGTAGGCGATTCGGGCTGGAACAACTGTTTCGGTCAGGACTCAAAAGGTACCTTTGTATTCGGCAATGGTAACATTGGAAATTTTACGGTGACCAAAACGGGTACCTATACCGTGACCCTCGATCTTAGCAAGGGCGCCGGAAACTATACTTATTCCGTTCAATAATCTTTTAGCGATCGTATGAAGTTCATTACGCTGACATGTATCTCTTTCTTGCTGTTCGCCACCTTCGCCGCCTGTAAAAAAAGCGGTGGAGGCGGGGGCAAGAGCGACACCACAAAAACGAGTACCCTCGATACACCCATCTATAAAGGCGCCGATATAAGCTGGGTCACCCAGATGGAAGATTCGGGCCGCAAATTCTATAACGCTGGCGGGACGGCAACGGATTGTTTCCAGCTCATGCAGTCGCTCGATATCAACGTCATCCGGCTCCGCGTCTGGGTCAATCCTTCCGGCGGCTGGTGTGGTACCAAGGATGTTGTAAACAAGGCCCTTCGGGCCCGCGCATTGGGGCAGCGCCTGCTCATCGATTTTCATTATAGCGATACCTGGGCGGACCCCGGTCATCAAACTAAACCGGCCGCCTGGACGAGCTATGATCTGCCCACTCTCGTGAGCACGGTGACCAGCTATACCCAGGGGGTGATGGACACCCTGAAAGCTGCGGGTGTGGTGCCTTCCTGGGTACAGGTCGGCAATGAAGTGGACAACGGCATGCTCTGGCCGAACGGAAAGGCTTCCGACAGTATGGCCAATTTCGCGGCGCTCGTGACCGCGGGCTATAAGGCCGTGAAAGCCGTGAGCGATACCACGCAGGTGATCGTACATGTCTCCAATGGCTGGAACAACAGTCTTTTCCGTTGGGTCTTCGATGGGTTGACCGCTAACAAGGCCCAGTTCGATATCATCGGTATGTCGCTTTATCCCGCCGATGCCTGGCAGTCTTACAACGATTCCTGCGCGACCAACATGAGCGATATGGTCAGCAGGTACCACAAGCCCGTGATGATCTGTGAGGTGGGCATGCCCGAAAGCGAAGCGTCGAACTGCGAGGCCTTTCTCACCGATTTGATCCATAAGGTCCGCGCCGTGCCTAACAAACAGGGCCTCGGCGTTTTGTACTGGGAGCCGGAAAGTTACAACTGGCAGAATTATGGTCTCGGCGCCTTTGATAATACCGGAAAGCCAACCGTCGCCATGAATGCATTCAGCAACTAAAATCATGCATGTGAGAACACTCTTTTTCCTGGCCTTGTTTCCTCTCGTCGCATCCGCGCAGCCCCGTGAGCGCCGCAACTTCGATGCCGACTGGAAATTTCATCTGGGCAATGCCGCCGACCCTGCCGAAGACTTCAATTACCGGACCGTCGGCATCTTCGTGAAGTCCGGCAAGGCCAAGGGTACCGCCATCGCCATCGACTTCGATGACAGCGGCTGGCGGAAATTGTCACTACCCCACGATTGGGCGGTTGAGCTTCCCTTCGAATATTCTCCCGACTCCGATGTCATGGCGCATGGTTACAAGCCGGTGGGTGGGCATTATCCGGCGACGAGCGTCGGCTGGTACCGTAAACATTTTACGATTCCAAACACTGATTCCGGACATCGCTTCGTGATCCGTTTCGATGGCATCTATCGCGACAGCAAGGTTTGGATCAATGGTTTCTATCTGTGCGGCAATGCCAGCGGCTACAGCAGCTTCACTTGTGATATCACAGACTATCTTCGCTATGGACACGACAATGTCCTCGTCGTTCGCGTGGATGCCTCTCAGTATGAAGGGTGGTATTATGAAGGTGCGGGCATCTACCGTCACGTATGGCTCAATGAATACAACAATGTCCACATCGCCGAAGACGGCCTCTACATACATTCCAAAGTTGGCGCCTCTTCTGCTACGGTCACCGTCGAAACCACCGTCACTAACGACAACACTGTTCCCGCGGCAACCAACGTCTCCGCCTATCTGACCAGCCGCGACGGCAAACTGCTTGGCCGGGCCCCTGTCCAGACCGTGTCACTCGGTCCCAACGAAACCCGAACGCTTACCCAAACCGTCACCATAGCGCATCCAATCCTGTGGTCGCCCGAAACGCCCTATCTCTATCGTGCCGGTGCAACGCTTTATGCGGCGGGATCGATGCCCCACGCAGGGACCGCTGCCGTTCTCGACGACGAGAAGCTCCGCATCGGAATCCGTACCATCCGTTTGGATTCGAGTGGCCTCTATGTCAATGGTGTCTACACCAAGCTCAAAGGCGTCAATAATCACCAGGACCATGCCGGTGTCGGCACGGCGATGCCCGACTATCTGCAATATTATCGGGCAAGGCTGTTGAAAGAGATGGGTGTAAATGCCAGCCGTACCAGTCATAATCCGCCAACACCCGAATGGCTCGATGCCTGTGACAGCCTTGGGTTATTGGTATGCGACGAGAACCGGCTGCTCAACAACGGCGAAGAGTATCTCGACCAGTTTCGCCGGCTGGTCTTCCGGGACCGCAGCCGGACCAGCGTTTTTCTCTGGAGTCTCGGCAACGAAGAAGGCATCGTGCAGACCCGTCCCGTGGGCCGGCGTATTGCTTCGACATTGATCGCCCGGCAAAAGGAATGGGATCCTACGCGGACCTGCACCTATGCGGCCGATCTCGGCAATGTCTACCAGGGTATCAACGAGGTCATCCCTGTGCGTGGGTTCAACTATCGGATAAAGGGGGTCGGACCGTACCATGACGAGCATCCCGATCAGCCGATCATCGGCACCGAAATGGGTAGCACGGTCACTACCCGTGGTATCTATGTAAAGGATACCGTCAACGGCTATGTGCCGGATGAGGACATCACCGCGCCCTGGTGGGCCAACACGGCCGAAGAGTGGTGGTCCCTGGCCGCCGTCAATTCCTATTGGCTCGGCGGGTTCGTATGGACGGGTTTCGACTATCGCGGCGAGCCTACACCGTATCGCTGGCCGAACATCAATTCCCATTTTGGCGTGATGGATATGTGTGGTTTTCCCAAGAATATCTTTTATTATTATAAATCTTGGTGGACGGACGAGGACGTGTTGCATATTTCGCCACACTGGAACTGGAAGGGACACGAGGGACAGCCTATTCCGGTTTGGGTAAACAGCAACGCAGATGACGTCGAGCTATTCCTCAATGGTCGCAGCCTGGGCAAGAAGCCTATGCCCCGAAATAGCCATTTAGAATGGACTGTTCCCTATGAGCCGGGCACCTTGTCTGCTGTGGCTTACAAGAAGGACCGGAAACTCAACGCCTCCGTGGAGACCACCGGCGCTCCGCGCGAGATCGTGGTGACACCGTACAAGACCACCATGCGTGCGGATGGCAGCGAGGCGACCGTGGTGAACATCAGCGTCGTCGACCGGCAGGGTAGGGAAGTCCCCGATGCCGACAACCTCATCAGGTTTCATGTCACCGGCGACCTTCATATCATCGGCGTCGGCAACGGCGACCCCAGCAGCCATGAGTCCGACAAAGCGGGCTTCGGGGAGAGCCTCACAGATCCGAATGCAGCGTCCGGCCCCGACACCGTCGCCGGGCGTCATCTGTTCAATGGCCATTGCCAGGTGATCCTGCAGAGCGGCACGCGTCCGGGTATGACCCATTTCGAGGCCACCGGCGACAGTCTTTATCCCGGGTCTACGGAAATCTCGCTCATCATTCCCGGCCCTGCCCATTCCGTGACGACCTGGCATCCGCCCACCACCACCGCCAATGCTGCTGCGCCCCGAGACGCCGCCGAGCACGGTGCCCAGGCTGCGCCCCCGACATCCCATCGCCCTGTTACAAAGATGTTGGGTGCCGATATCTCTTTCCTCCCCGAGCTGGAGAGCCGCGGTGTCCATTTCTCCGACGACAAGGGCGAACGCGACGCCATTGCCATCCTCAAGGATCATGGATTCAATTATATCCGTCTGCGCATCTTCAACGACCCCGCTCGTGACAGCGGTTACTCGCCGGGGAAGGGCTTCTGTGATTTGGCACATACGCTGGTGATGGCGCGGCGCGTGAAGGCCGCGGGGCTCAGGTTGCTGCTCGACTTTCATTACAGCGACTACTGGGCCGATCCGGGAAAGCAATTCAAACCTGCTGCGTGGCGCGGAGCGGATTTCGCCACGCTCACGGATTCTGTGTATTTCTTTACATGCAAGGTCATCGCCGCGTTGAAGGGGCAGGGCACCTTGCCCGATATGGTGCAGGTCGGCAATGAGATCAATCACGGCATGATCTGGCCGGAAGGCAGCATTCGTCATCCCGATAGTCTGGCACAGCTGATCTATGCGGGCATCTGTGGGGTAAAGGCGGTGGATCCCGGATGTCCGATCATGTTACACATCGCCCTGGGCGGCCAGAACGACGAGTCGCATTTCTTTATCGACAATATGCTTAGCCGCAATGTTCCTTTCGATGTCATCGGACTGAGCTATTATCCGCGTTGGCATGGCACGCTCTCGGACTTGAAGTACAATGTCGACGATCTGGCGAAGCAGTATGGAAAAGATGTGATCGTGGTGGAGTATACGCAGTTCAAGCGTGAGGTCAACGATATCGCGTTCAGCGTGCCCGGCGGCCTTGGCAAGGGTACGTGTATCTGGGAACCCCTCAATACCTGGGAGCAGATCTTCGACAAGACCGGCAAGGCCAATAATTTATTGTATCTCTATGACGACCTGAGCAAGGACTTCATTCGCAAATAACCCGCCGGGCCGTCGAGCCTAGCTCCTCCGCGCGAGGTCGCGCTCCCCGCCCCGCGGCCTTCACAACCCCTTCGCCAGCAGTCCCCCATCGAGCACGATATTCTGCCCGGTGATATAGGAGGCCTTGTCCATGGCGAGGAAGGCCACTGCCGGCGCGATCTCGTCCGCCTGCGCGACGCGGCGCAGCGGCGTCCGGTCGATGATATTTTGCAGCCGGTCAGGATTCTTCAACACCGTTTCCGTGAGCGGGGTGTCGGTATAGGAGGGCGAGACCGTATTCACCCGGATGCCATGTTCTGCCCATTCCACCGCCAGGACGCGGCTAAGCTGGATCAGCGCCGCTTTGGTTAGACCGTAAGGCGCGCCGCTTCGGGTGTCGACAAGACCCGAAATGGAGGCGATATTGATCACGCTGGCGTTCTTGCCCATCATCAGCAGATGCAGGCACATCCGGCTGAGTTCTATCGTTGCGAAGAGATTCACCTCCAGCACGTGGCGGATCTCCTCTTCATGATATTCTTCAATTTTTTTCCGCACGTTGATGCCGGCATTGTTCACCAGCACATCTAACGCACCCCACCGTTCGTCGATGGC
>JAICXX010000290.1 GCA_025934485.1 Chitinophagaceae bacterium | reverse complement strand
TTACGCATGGGATTTTAGGTTTGGCATAAAAATAGAGCTTTCCGATGTGTTTTTTGCGTTATTTCTACCTACCGACACCAAGTTGTCTAGGAAATGCCGCCGTTTTTGCGTAACTTTGCGCGCCCAAAAGGGGGTTAGGTAACGTCCGACCACCATTGGTCCAAAGGAGAAAAATTTATGGAAATCAGGAACATAGCTATCATTGCACACGTCGACCACGGTAAAACTACCCTGGTAGACAAGATCTTACACGCCACCCACGTATTCCGCGACAACCAGGAGACAGGGGAGCTGATCATGGACAACAACGACCTCGAAAAAGAGCGGGGGATCACCATCTTCAGCAAGAACGCCGCGGTAGAATACAAAGGCGTAAAAATCAATGTGATAGACACCCCTGGTCACTCCGACTTCGGCGGGGAGGTGGAGCGCGTGCTGAAAATGGCCGATGGTGTATTGCTGCTCGTAGACGCCTTCGAAGGCCCGATGCCTCAAACCCGCTTCGTGTTGCAGAAAGCCCTCCATCTCAACCTGAAACCCATTGTCGTTATCAATAAAGTCGACAAACCTAACTGTCGCCCGGACGAAGTACACGAAGCCGTCTTCGAATTGTTCTTCAACCTCGACGCAACGGAAGAACAGCTGGACTTCCCCACCTTTTATGGTAGTGGCAAGAACGGCTGGTTCAACTCCAAAAACGAGCAATGCGCCGATATCACGCCCCTGCTGGACGGTATTCTGCAATATGTTCCCGCGCCCAAAGTATCCGAAGGTACGCTCCAGATGCAGATCACATCGCTGGACTATTCTTCCTTCCTCGGCCGTATTGCCGTAGGAAAGGTGGCCCGCGGTACCATCAAAGAAGGTCAGCCCATCGCGCTGATGCAGACAAATGGCAGCATCAAACGCTCCAAGGTCAAAGAATTATATACGTTCATGGGCATGGGTAAGAAACGTGCCACCGAGGTCGAGGCAGGCGATATCTGTGCGGTTGTAGGGCTCGAGGACTTCAATATCGGCGACACCATTGCCGATGCCGAAAATCCTGAAGCGCTCCCGGTGATCAGCGTCGACGAACCTACCATGAGCATGCTCTTCGGGATCAACAACTCCCCCTTCTTTGGCAAGGACGGTAAATTCGTCACCTCGCGCCATCTGCGTGACCGGCTGATGAAGGAGACCGAAAAGAACCTCGCCCTGCGCGTTCAGGATACAGACAGCGCCGATAGCTTCCTGGTCTATGGCCGTGGTATCCTCCACCTGGGCATCCTCATCGAGACTATGCGTCGCGAAGGCTTCGAGCTCACCGTGGGTCAGCCCCAGGTCCTCGTAAAAGAGATCGACGGCAAGAAGAACGAGCCTTATGAGATCCTCGTGGTAGACGTTCCCGGCGAGTTCAGCGGAAAGGTGATCGACATGGTCACCCAGCGCAAAGGCGAGATGCTGGTGATGGAAAGCAAGGGCGACATGCAGCACCTCGAATTCGAGATCCCCTCCCGCGGGCTCATCGGCCTGCGTAGCAATATGCTCACCAACACCGCCGGTGAAGCCGTGATGGCGCACCGCTTCCTGGAATACAAACCCTGGAAGGGTCCGATCCCCGGCCGGAATAACGGCGTGCTCCTGAGCAAGAACCAGGAAAAGACCACCGCCTATTCCATCGATAAGTTGCAGGAACGCGGCACCTTCTTCGTCGATCCGGGCGAGGACGTCTATGCCGGACAGATCATCGCGGAACACATCAAGCCGGGTGACCTCATCGTCAACGCGACGGAAGGTAAGAAACTCACCAACATGCGTGCCAGCGGGAGCGACGACTCCGTGCGTATCGTGCCCAAAAAGCAGATGACCCTCGAAGAGTGCATGGAGTATATCCAGCAGGACGAGTGCATCGAGGTGACGCCCAAAAAGATCCGCTTGCGTAAGTCGATCCTCGATGAGGAAGAGCGCAAGCGCCAGGCTCGTTCGATGAAGGCCGAAGAGATTGGGTAGGCAAGGGGTCGGTCGCCATTATCTGATTTGTCGTAACTTCGCACCATGAAGCCGCTAATCATCTTTGCAGGCTGTGTGCTCCTCGCGGCAGCGGCCCTGCCCGCCAAAGCGCAATGCTCTATCTGTACGCGGACGGCCCAGCAGCTGGGTGAACGTCCTGCCAAGGCACTGAACAAAGGTATCATCATGCTGGCATTTACCCCGCTGGCTATAGGCAGCATCATTGGATACCGATGGTGGAAGAACGAGAAGCAACTAGAGGAAAATACGAATGACTGACGCTCCCCGGCCCAACGGCTCGCAAGCGCGGTCCGAAGACCCGCTGGTCTCCGTCGTCCTCGGCACTTACAACGGTGAGACTTTTCTGAAAGAACAGCTCGACTCCGTCCTGGCGCAGACCTATCCCAACATCGAGATCATCGCCGTCGACGATGGCAGCACCGATGCCACGGTAAGCATCCTGAACGAATACGCGCAAAAAGAACCCCGCATCAAGGTCTTCGTCAACGAGACCAATCTCGGATTCATCAAAAATTTCGAAAAAGGCATCCGGCTCTCCACGGGTCATTGGATCTCGGTGTGCGACCAGGATGATTACTGGTTCCCTGAAAAGATCGCGAACATGGTCCGGGCCATCGGCGACCAACCCATGGTCTATTGCGACTCGTTGCTCTGCGGCGCCGACCTTCAACCCCTCGGCAAAAAGATCTCCGACATCGTCCACTATCAGTCTTTCGACGACTGCCGCCAGCTCTGCGTCTTCTCGCGGATGTATGGTCATGCTACCCTGGTCACCCGCGCGCTTTTCGAAAAGGCGAGCCCTTTTATACCCGAGATGCCGCACGATGGCTGGATGGCCTTCCATGCGACCCTGCTTGGCGGCGTCGCCTATCTGCCCGAAGCCCTGGTGAAATACCGCCAGCATGCGTCCAATGTCTATGGTGTCGTGGGTGGTAAGAGTAAGAAACACGACCGGCTGCAGCGCGCCGAACGAAAGAAACGTGAGCTACGACGCATCCGCATCCGGATGAATGCCTTTTACCAGGCCGTTCCTGATTCCATGGTCCCGCAAAAAAAGCTGCTGGGTGCCCTGGTACGCTCCTACCGCGATTTTTCGCCGCTCAACGATATCCGCCGTGTAGCCCTCTTCCTCGCGAATTACAAACTGCTGCTGGTAGTCAAGCGGTATCCGGGCTGGCGCAAGATCCTGTTTTGTTTCAAGATGCTGGTAAAGATCAAATAACTTCGCGTTCGTATGAAAATCATCATCAGCCGCACAGACGCCATAGGCGACGTGGTTCTAACCCTGCCGGTGGCTGGTGTATTGAAAAAGCTCTATCCGGACGCCTACATCTGCTTCTTAGGCCGCGCCTATACCCGCGAGGTGGTTCAGGCCTGCGAATACGTGGATGAATTCATCGATTGGGATCAGTGGAAAGATTCGGCCGATCCCGAGGCCGTCGCCGCCCTGAAAGGGATCGACGCAGATACTATCATTCATGTCTTTCCCGACAAAAAGATCGCCCGTCTCGCCAAACAGGCAGGCATATCCCAGCGCATAGGGACTACCAACCGCCTCTACCATTGGTGGACCTGCAATACGCTGGTGAAGCTGTCACGCAAGAATTCGCCGTATCACGAATCACAGTTGAATCTGAAGCTGCTGGTTCCACTTGGAGCCAAGGACCTTTATTCACTCGACGAGATCGCCGGGTATTACGGAATGACGCGTCTAAGCCCATTGCCCAAAGCCATCGCAGCCCTGCTGGCGCCGGATAAGTTCAACCTCATCCTGCATCCCAAGTCGCGCGGGCATGGCGCCGAATGGGGTCTTGACAACTTCCGCCGGCTTATTGCCATCCTGCCGCAGGACCGGTATAAGATCTTTCTGAGCGGCACGGCCGAAGAGGGAAAGCTGTTGACGTCGCTCACAGCGGCGTTTCCGTATGTCACGGATCTCACCGGCCGCCTATCGCTAAAAGAGTTCATCGCCTTCATCGCAGCGGCGGACGGTCTCGTGGCTTCCGGGACCGGCCCTTTACACATGGCCTCTGCACTTGGCCGCCACGCCCTTGGATTGTTCCCCCCGAGAAGACCCATCCATCCGGGCCGATGGGCGCCGGTAGGCCGCCACGCCAAATTTTTCGTCAAAGAGAGCAACTGCGAAGCCTGCCGCAAAACGGGCGACTGTACCTGTATCCGCGAGATTCCCGCCGAGGAGTTAAAGGCTTACCTCGATCTCCAATCGGCGGCCAGGCCGGTCAATCGCCCAGGCAATAGATCAGGGAATTAGCGACAACACCTTGTCCATTTGCGGATCATCGCCGGAGTTGAGCGCCTGAAGAGAATAAGCCACCGGATAATCCGGTGGAAATCCCACGCCCTCATACATCTTCCCGTCGGCAGATTTGAATTCGACGGAAGAGGTGGTCACCGAGAGAAAGCCCGGCACCTGGAACGGCCCATCATCATACAATGCATTTTCCCCAAACGGCCCCGTTGCACCAAAGGTAGTTTCGCCGACGACGCGGCACAGGGGGAGCGTCCGCAGCGCCATGGTGGTGATCTCGGCCATAGATTGCGAATACTTGTCGGCCAGTATAAAGATCGGTAGCGTCACCGCATGTGCACCGGCCTGTGGCGCGACCTTCACATCGACCCAGGGCGTATAGTCGAGCCGGCCATTACCGCTTTTGTTCCGCGTGTAGCCTACGACCAAAGGATGGCCGATGAAATGCCCCACCAGGAAGTTCAGGTCATTGGCATCGCCGCCCGGGTTGTCGCGAAAGTCCAGCACGATAGCTTTCAGACCGGATGGGTTCGCCAGCCGCCCGAAGAAATAGTTAAGGACGGGCTTAACCGGATTATCCACCGGTGAGGTATAAGAATCCGAGAGAACGAATTGATTACAGGTAAAGAAAAGGATATCGCCGTGGATAGTTCCGGCCATTGCATTCAAGGTAGTAGTGGGGACCGATGTATAATCCGATCCGAAGAGATAGCCGGAATCAAGATAGCTGCGGTCCGAAGCCAGATACGAGTACGAAAAATGAAAGGCCGGGTCCTTTCTCCATTGATCATAGCCGGGAATAATGGCGGAATCTCTCAGCACGGTATTGGTGAAGGTAATGGAGAAGTGATGATCGATGAGGCCATCGGTGATCTTGTGGAAATAACCTACCGAACGGGCAAGATCGGCCGTGTCTCCGAGCCGCAGACTGCCAAATAGGGGCTTATATTGCCGGTATACCGCATCCCAGCGGGTCGTATCGACATCCCAATAGACATAGTTTACATTCATATCATTCCAAAACTCCTCGAAGACCTGGCCGAAGGTCGTAGGCGGTTCGTTGCTCACCGGATTCTCGAGATCCTTTTTGCAGGCCGCAAGCAGGATCAGTGCTATAAAAAGCATACAGGGCTTCATCGGCGATGGGATTTGGAGTCAGGAATCGACCAGGCTGCACCCACCGAGAACGCGCCGGTGCGGTTATACCCCGGTATGGAACTCACGGGCGCCTTTACCTGGCTGGACAGCGCATAGAAGTAAGTTGCGCCGGCAGTGAGCCACCAGGAACCGCGAAGCCTGTACTGTAACGCCGGTCCCAGCCACCAGCCTTCCTCCCACCGGTTATCGCGCCGGGAGTCGAAAGAATAGGCGACATCATAAGGGGTGAGCATGAATTGCTGTGAATTGTTGCTACCGGCGTTTCCGAAGACATCGGCGGTGCTGCCTTTTACCCTTCCGTACAGCCAATAGCCGGCAAACAGACCCGCATCGAGCCCGATCCGCAGCCGGCGCCAGTCGTGCGAAAGGCTAACGCCGATGGGCAGTTGGAGATA